>JAFAWZ010000251.1 GCA_019241495.1 Acidimicrobiales bacterium
CATCTACCCGATCAGCTCCCAGCTGTACGGTAACGCTCCGAACCCGGGGACCCAAGCGACCTACCACCAGCTGGTCTGCGGGGACTGGTGGGACGAGGACCCGCGCTCTCCGCAGTACAACACCTTCCAGCACGTCCCCTGCGTCAATCAGACGTCTCAGACACCTCCCTTCGGGGGCGGCAGCGAGGCCCTCTGGACCGAGACGGCCCCCTACCCCAGCTTCGCGGTGGTCGAGTACAACACCAACCCAGCCATCCCCTACGCCGGCTCAGCCATATTCCTGCACGCCTCGACCGGCGGCCCCACGAGCGGCTGCGTGAGCATCCCGCTGTCCGCTCTGGATCAGGTGCTCCGCTGGATGAACCCGGCGGACGCGCCGGCCATCGTGATGGGCCCCTCGAGCGAGATCACCCGGTTCTGAAGCCGATCTCTTCGACCGAGGCGGCCATCTCTGAGACGAAGGCCAGGTCCGGCGCGACACCCAGGCCGGGGCCGGATGGAACCGGCAGGTGCCCATCTTCGAGCACGAAGGGGGCGGTGAGGTCCCTACGGAAATAGCGCTCCGACGCCGACAGGTCGCCGGGCAGGGTGAACCCGGGAAGCGCGGCGAGGGCCACGTTGGCCGCCCGGCCCAAACCCGACTCGAGCATGCCGCCGCACCACACGGGAACCCCGCGCTCGTAACAGGCGTCATGAACCCGCTTGGCGGCCAGGTAGCCGCCCAGGCGCCCCGCCTTGATGTTGACGATCGTGCAGGCGCCTCGCTCGATGGCCTCGACGGCTACGGCCAGCGAGGTGATCGACTCGTCCAGGCAGACGGGCGTAGCGATGCGGCAGGCCAGCTCGGCGTGGGCGGCCAAGTCGTGCTCGCCGAGCGGTTGCTCGATCAAGAGCAGCCCGTACTCGTCGAGCTGGGCGAGCCGCTCGGAGTCGGCCAGCGTGTAGGCGGAGTTGGCGTCGACCTGAAGGAGCAGGTCTGGACCGAAGCGGGCCCGCACGGCTCGGACTGGCTCGGTATCCCAACCCGGTCCGATCTTCAGCTTTACCCGGACATAACCCTGGCCCAGGTAGAAGGCGACCTCTTGGAGCAACTGGTCGATCGACTCAGAGATACCGAGCGACACCCCAGCGGGAACCCGGGAGCGGGTTGCACCCAGATGGTCCGCCAGGGACCGGCCCGCGGCCCGCAGGCCCGCGTCGAGCACGGCCATCTCGAGGGCGGCCTTCGCCATGTGGTGACCTTTCACCGCAGCCAGGACGCGGGCCACATCTTCCGCTTCGAGCGAGGGGCCGGCCGCCGCGAGGCGAGGCACCAGGTGCGCGTTGATGACGGCGTGCGCCCCATCAACGTATTCAGGCGAGTACAGCGGCTCGGTCATGGCCACGCACTCGCCCCAGCCGCTGCCACTGGGCCCTTGCACTTCGACCAAAAGCACGTCGCGTTCGGTCTCGACCCCGAACGAGGTGCGAAACGGCGCGACCAGCGGCAGGCGGACTCGGTAGAGAACGACCCGGTCTATCTGCACCGGGTCCGGCGACCGATTAGGCCTGTGAATGCTGGCGGCGACGGCGGGTCATCAAGACGATGAAGCCACCAGCGCCTATAGCCCCTGCGCCCACGGCAGTCGCCAGCGTCACGTCGGCCCCGGTGAACGCCAAGCCGCCGTTGGACGTGCTGGCAGCAGCCGGTGTGGCCTGCGGCACCGTGGTCGGATCGGTGGTGCTCACCGCTCCCGTCCCGCTGTTGCTGCCCGGCGTCGGGCCGTACGCCCAAGCGGGAGCGGCGGCCATGCCCAAGCCGCCGATCGTGGTCATTGCCAAAGTCGTGCCAAAGAGGATTTTCGCCCCGCGCCCCGCACGATTTCCCATTTTTCTTTTTCCCTTCGACAAAAGGTCTCAAGGTTTCGATACCCAGAGCCGATACTGCCCCTCGGGAGCCAGAGTATCCCACGGTAAGGCGCGTCCGCCATCACCCATTGCGGGAATGGCCGTTATTTCTTCAAGAATTCACCCGCCGGAACGCAAAGTCATGCGAGGGATCAAGTGCCGCAGGGACTGGCCATTGGGCCGCCCCAGCTGCCTTCGATCCCTTCGCCGGGGTCACCGTCGCGACCACCCGGTCGGGAAGGACAGTCGGCTGCTGGTGCAGCGTGAGGCGGTAGTCACTCCCGGGACGGAGCCGGCCGCTGAGCTGGAATGTGACGGTGCGCGACGCCCCTGAAGGCACGGCCACGTAACCGCTGTAGGTGTGAAATCCGAGCTCCGGGGTGGAAGTGGCGGGCCAGGCGGCTGAGCCCAGATCGGAACGGACCAAAGTGAACGGTGAGTAAAGAGAAACCCACAAGAGATCGCTGCCGCTAGGCAATCCACTACCGCTGTAGCTGCTGAGGACCTCCCACGACAGGCCCGATGCTGGAGCGGTGTTGTGCAGGGTCACCTTTACCGTTGCGCTGACCGCTCCGCTGGACGGGTCATAGACGACGTGATCGTCGATGTCACGTTGAAGATAGGCATCGATCTTGTTGTTGGCCGCGTTCTGGGTCACGACCGACAAGACGTCGCCGCCGACCGCCGCTGGGAAGCTCCCGGCCAGGCCGGTCTGGACGAGCAGAGGCTGGTCGGTCGGGTGCACGCTCCAGAAGAGGAAGTCGCCTGTCGCCACGCTGGGCCCGATGTCGTCGAGCAAACCACGCACGCTGAGCAGAGCGGGAGATGAAAGTCTCTGCGCGGCCAGGTGCAGGGCGTCGTCCAAGACCGCCTTCCTGGTGTCGTACTGGGCGGGTGAGGGGTAGAGGGCGTACTGCTCGCGATCGAGCACATCGACGGTGTTCTGGGCGGTAAGGGTCCCGAGTCCGGGCACCTCCAACGGCCCGGTGGCCGCGATCAGCCCGGCCAGGGACTTGGAGTCCAAGACCATCATCCCATCGACCGGGGGCTTGCCCAACTGCGAGTACAGCTGCGAAACGACATCGGTCACAGTCGGCAGGTCGGGAGAGTACGTGAGGTCGATGAAGTTGTTCTGAGGATCGAACTTCCCGTAACGGGCCAGATAGTCCGCCGGTCCGGTCAACTTGCCACCACCTCGAGCGGCCAAGGCATCGGCCAGGTTGTGGGCGTCGCCGAACGAGCCGATGTCTACCTTGCCGTCTGTGATGCTTAGATCTGCGTACCAGAGAAGGGTTCCGCCCAACCCCCGGCTCTCGGCCGGCTCGGTGAACGCGACGAAGTAGTGGCGGGTGGTGTGGGCACCGAGAAGGGATGGTGCATCATCGACGGCCAGCCCGGCGAGGCGGGTGCTCGACTCCGCCTTGCCCAGCTGGCCGTTCAACTTGGCCAGACGAGACTCGATCGGGGCGACTATCCAAGGCGATCGGAGGGCGTGCAGGCGCTGCTCGGCGCTGACCAGCTCCGCGTGGACCTGCTCCAAGGGCTGAGCCATGGCGGTCACCTGCCCGAGATCGACACTGCCACTCCCGTAGCGCAGCTGGCCGAAATTGATCTGCCCCGACTGGTCCCGGGCGACTTCGGACACCCGGCGAGCCACGTCGGATGCGACCGCCAGGGCCTGTCGTTGCTGGGCTGCGACGGGCACGACCCGTGCCCCTGAAGTCCACCACGATCCGAGACGCTGGGAAGCCGTTTCGAAGTCGGACGCGGCACGGTCGAGCTGACCCCGGGCGGTCCCTGCCTCCCCTTGCTTGACCTGTTGCAGGGCCGACTCGGCCGCGGTTATGCCGGCGTTCACCGCCTGCCTCGACCGCAGTCCCTGGATCGCAACGGGCACGGCCAGGATCACGGTAACTGCGACGATCCCGGCCCCGGCCCACAGCACCACCCTTCGCCCGGTGGGGGGCAACGACCAGGTCGCTCCGACCAACACCGGCAGCACGGCAACGGCCGCCACCGCCGCCGTCGCCCCGTGGAAACCCATGTGGGGCCAACGCAGGACGATCTGGACGGCCACCGCCGAGGAAATGGCGTCGAGCCATGGCGATCGGCGGCGAACGAAGACGCCCGCCAATGCAGCGAGCAGGCCGGCCGCGGCGGGGACCGTGAGCCAGCCCCGGCTCAGCGCGACGCTCACCGCCGCCAGCCACAGGACCGTGCCGCGGGGCGCGATCGAGGCGGCGAGCACCACCACCCCGGCCAACACTGCGCTGTAGAGCGGGTCGAGGACCGGGGTGCGGGTGGGATGGCAGCCCGCCAGGGCGCCGGCCACCGCGGCGGCGGCTACCAGACCAAGAACCACGAGCGAGCCGAGCCGGCGCATCGGGTCGACCCTCGAGCGGTTCTGGATCATCCCGATGACACTAGAGGTCGCTTCCCTGCCGCAGGCGGGCACCCCACCGCCGCGGGGGTTGCGATCAGGTGACGACGCCGCGCTCCAACAGCGCCTCGGCGATCTGCACGGCGTTCAGGGCCGCGCCCTTGCGGAGGTTGTCACCGGAGACCCACAAGGTCAGGCCCCGTCCGCTCGGATCGCTGCGGTCCGCTCTGACCCGGCCGACCAAGCATGCGTCGGCACCAGCCGCCATCAGGGGGGTGGGCACGTCGGCCAGCTCGACCCCAGGTGTGTGACGCAACAACTCGAGGGCCCGGTCGGGGGTGATGGGATCGCGGAAGGTGACGTTGAGGGAGAGGGAGTGACCCGTGTAGACCGGCACCCGAACACATGTCACTGATACTGCCAAATCTGGGATACCGAGGATCTTCCTACTCTCGTTGCGGAACTTCGTCTCTTCGGTCGTCTCGTCGCCTTCGGCATCGCCGGCGTAAGGAAGGACATTGAACGCGATCGGACCGGGGAACTTCTGATGAGGAGGAAAGGCGATGGCGCGGCCGTCGAAGGCCAGCTCGCCCGCCTTGTCCCCCACGGCCCGGATCTGTTCGTCCAACTCCGCGGTGCCAGCCAGCCCGGCCCCCGAGACGGCCTGGTAGGTGGAGGCGATCACCCGCTGCAGCGAGGCTTCCCGGTGGAGCGGCGCGAGGACGGGCATGCAGACCATCGTCGTGCAGTTGGGGTTGCCGACTATGCCCTTGGGTATGCGATCGAGCTCGTGGGCGTTGACCTCGGGAACGACGAGGGGGCAATCGGGGTCCATGCGCCAGGCGCTCGAGTTGTCGACCACGATGGCACCCGCGGCTGCGACCCTTTGTCCGTATTCCCTGGAGGCTGTGGCGCCCATCGAGAAGAGGGCGATGTCGATGCCGCGATGGTCCGCTGTCGCCACGTCCTCGACCGCGATCCCGTCGACGACCCGCCCGGCGGACCGGGAGCTGGCGAAGAGGCGCAGGCTGTCGTGGGGGAGGCGTCGCGATCTCACCATGTCCCGCATGACCGCGCCCACCTGGCCGGTAGCCCCGTAGATGCCGACGGTAACCATCATTCGTTCTCCAGATTGAACGCCCGGTGCAGGGCCACGACCGCCTTGTCCACCACATCGGCGCGCACCACGCAAGTGAGCCGGATCGACGAGGTCGAGATCATTTCGATGTTGATGCCCTCCGCGGCGAGCGTCTCGAACATGGTGGCCGAGATGCCCGGATGGGTTTTCATCCCGGCCCCGATGATGCTGACAGTTGCAATGTCAGGATCAGCGAGCACTTCGGTCGCTTCGATCGCGCCCATGAGCGACGAGCTGACCTCTTCGGCAGTGGCCAGGTCCTCGTGGGGCACCGTGAAGGAGATGTCGGTCGTGCCCTGGAGGGACACGTTCTGCTCGATCATGTCGACGTTGATCGAATGATCCGCAAGGGCCCGGAACAGCCGCGCCGCCACACCGGGGTGATCGGGCACGCCGGCGACGGTGACCTTCGCCTCCGAGCTGTCGGACGTGACGGCCGAGATCATGGCCTGCTCCAATTCGGGGTCTTCCTCCTCGATCCAGGTTCCCGGCTCCCATGTGAAAGCCGAGCGCACGTGCAAGCGCACGTGATGGTTGCGGGCGAACTCGACCGACCTCATGGCCGGCTTGGGGCAGCCCGCGGTGCACATCTCGAGCATCTCCTCGAAGTTCAACCGTTTCAGCCGCCGGGCCTCGGGGACGATGCGGGGATCGGCGGTGAACACGCCCGAGACATCGGTGTAGATCTCGCACGAGTCGGCGTCCAAGGCCCGGGCCAGGGCGACGGCCGTCGTATCGGTGCCTCCCCGCCCGAGGAACGTGACGTCGCGACCCGTGCTCACGCCCTGGGCGCCACCCACCACGGGTACCTTGCCCTGGGCCAGCGCCTCGCGCAGGCGGTCACCTCGCACGTCGAGGATCTTGGCCCGGGTGTGGTCGGTGTCGGTGATGATCCCCGCCTGGCTGCCAGTGAAGCTCTCGCTCGGAACACCGGCGTCGTGCAGAGCCATGCAAAGGAGGGCCATGGCCTTGCGCTCACCGGCGGTGATCAGCATGTCCATCTCGCGGCCCGGCCGGCTGACCGAGACCTGGGTGGCCAGGTGGAGCAGATCGTCGGTCTCCTTGCCCATGGCGCTGACCGCCACCACCACTTGGTTGCCCCGCCGGACGGTACGGCCTATGTAATCGGCCACTGTACGCATGCGCTCGGCGTCGCCGACCGATGTGCCGCCGAACTTCATCACTACCAGGGCCATTTCCGACGTCAAGGGTACAGCGAGAGGCCGGAAGACTGGGGCGCGTTGCAACACTTTACAAGGCGTTACAGCGGGTTATAGTCACCGTGCCTGAGCGTCCAAATCGGGCGTTTTCAGATTAATCAGACAAGGCGGGCAGATGAACTATCGGTTAACCGAAAGGTGCCGCGGCGCACTCGTGAGGGCCTCCGTCCTCAGAAGCGGTCGCAAAACCGCTTCGAGGCGGGAGAGGGCGGCGGCTCGTCCGATCCGTTCGGTGCGAGCGGACGAGAGAATTGGTCAAAGACGAGCCGCCCTCTCCCTCCCGCGGGTTCTGCGACCGCTTCTCAGTGCGACCACGTTGCTGGCCGCGGTGACCTTGGGTGGAGGCGTCGCCGCCGCCCTGCCTCCCTCGGTCAACATCTCGCTGAGCCAGTCGCCCGTCCCCCACATCGTCGGCCTGAGCGACGTGATCAGCGCGAGTGTCACCGTCGACGGCAGCCCCGCCCCGGACAACACTCAGGTGGAGTTCCACCCCGCCGGCGGCCTCGTGGCCGACCACGTCTACTCCGCTATCGCCGCGCAGCCGGGCGGAACCGGGTACTGGATCGCTTCTGCGAACGGGGCGGTGCGCGCCTTCGGCGGAGCCCCGAGCCTGGGGAGCGCATCCGCCAGCCTGATCGATCCCATCGTGGCCATCGTCCCGACTTCGACTGGCACCGGCTACTGGCTGGTGAGCCTCCTCGGGCACATCACCGCTTATGGCACCGCCAGCCAAGCGCTGGCCGGCAAGGCCAGCGTGACCAACGGGGTCGTCGGCGCAGCCCGGGCGGACGACGGCGGGCTGTGGCTCCTCGAGCCCGACGGCACCATCGACAAGGTCGGTGACGCCCTCCAGCAAGCGGCACAGGTCCCCGTCGACGGCACTGCCAACGCGGTCGCGATCGTGGCCCAGCCCGGAGGGGGCGGGCTGTGGACGTTGTTCGACGACGGCGAGATCCTCCACTACGGGACCGCTCCTGCGCTCACGAGGCTGGCCGACCAGCGGGCCAGCGGCGTCTTCTACGCCGCGGCTGCGACCAACTCCGCTTCCGGGTTCTGGGCCGTTTCCGACAACGGTCAGATCTCCCAAGCCGGCGGCGTCGCGCAGATCACCACCGGCAACCTGGCCGACCCCAACCTGGTCGACGTCGGGCTGGCCGCCGTGCCCGCCGGCAACGGACTCTACGCAGTCGGTGGGGACGGTCAGGTTCTCCAGGCCGGCACTGCCGTAGTCCAGGGAGACGCCTTCACAGCGTCCACCCACAATGCGACGGCCTCCCTGGCCGTCACCGCCCTGTTCCCTGGAGACACCTCCATCGAAGCCAGCGTGACCAGCCCACTCCCGGTCACCTCCGGCCAGCTGATGCAGCACTGGTCGGCTCCCCCTGGGTACTGGTTGACTGCCTCCGACGGCGGGGTGTTCAACTTCGGGGCGACCGGCTTCTACGGCTCGGCCGGCGGTTTGCATCTCACCCAGCCCGTCGTGGGCGTGGCCCCGACCATCACGGGCCTCGGCTACTGGACGGTCGCCTCCGACGGCGGCGTCTTCTCCTATGGTGACGCCCACTTCTTCGGCTCCACCGGGGGCATGCGCCTGACCGCTCCGATCGTGGCGCTGGTGCCGACCCCGACCGGGGGCGGCTACTGGTTGGTGGCCTCCGACGGCGGGGTGTTCAGCTTCGGCGACGCCCAGTTCTTCGGCTCGACCGGGGGCATGCGCTTGAACGCCCCCATCGTGGGGATGGCGGCCGCACCGAGCGGTAACGGCTACTGGCTGGTCGCCTCCGACGGCGGGATCTTCTCCTTCGGACCCGGGGCGCGGTTCTTGGGCTCCACGGGCAGCCTGCACCTGACCAAGCCGGTGGTCGGGATGGCCCCCACCTTCGACGGGGGCGGCTACTGGCTGGTGGCCTCCGACGGCGGGATCTTCGCCTTCGGGAACGCCCCGTTCCTCGGCTCGACCGGCGGTCTCGCACTGGTCAAGCCAGTCGTGGGAATGGCCCCCACCCCCTTCGACAGCCGTGGCTACTGGCTGGTCGCCTCCGACGGCGGGATCTTCAGCTTCGGTGACGCCGTCTTCGTCGGCTCGACCGGCGGCGTGCCGCTGGTCAAGCCGGTAGTAGGCATGGCGGCCCAGCCGGGGCTGATCCTCGGGCTGGTCCTCGTCTACTCCCGAAGCACCGGGGCGGCTCAGGCTGGTCCTGGCTCCCAAGCGGCCCAGTCCGGCCAGCCGGCACAGCTGGCTCAGGCGGCCCAGCTGATGAACGGCAACCGCGCCACGTTGCGCTTCACGGCTGGTTACCGTGTCATGCAGTGGCTCGAAAAGCAGCACGCCGCGGGCTGACATCTGTGAGGGGCCCCGGGACCTGGTTGGGTCCCGGGGCCTCATCCAATTCTGGGGCCGGTTCGTCGAGAGCGGGTCCGTTTGGGTCCCTTGGTCACCTGTCTCGACGGTTCTTCGGGTCGCTGGACCCGAGAGGCCCCTCCGCCGCCGACGAGGCATGGGCCCTCCAGTGGCTTCTCCCGGGCGAGCAGGCGCTGTGGCGTCGCATGCCCGGACCCGATCGCCGCCACGCGGCCGGGGTGGCCCGGGGTGCGGCAGCGCTCCTCGGCTTCGATCCGGACCTCGAGGGGACCCATACATCGTGCGCAGACGGCAGCCGCCCTCCCCGGGCGGTCATGGCCAGTGCTCTGCTCCACGACGTGGGCAAGGTGGAATCAGGGCTGGGAACCTTCTCCCGCGTTGCGGTCACTGCGGCCGCGTTGGTGATGGGAAGGGAGCGGCTGGTCGCCCGCCGGTCGGGGAACGGTCGCCCGAGCGGGACGCGGGCGCCCGGTTGGCGGACCCGGTACCGCGACTACCTGGTGCACGACCGCATCGGGGCCCGACTGCTCCGCGAGGCGGGCAGCGACGAGATGACCGTGGCGTGGGCGGCTGAGCATCACCTGGCGCCGTCTCGCTGGACGGTGGCTCATGGCGTGGCGGCCGCCCTCAAGGCGGCCGACGGCGACTGACGGTTCGCTGCGAGCGGCGGGGCCGGGCGACGGCGGCTCCCCAAGCTTTGTGACGCGAAAACCGCATTATTTACGGTCTTCGCGTCACAAAGAGGCGAACGCGTCACAAAGAGCGGCACCGCGACGCCTGATGTACATCGAAATGAACCCCGCAACCGTGAATGCCCCAACATGAAAACATGAACTACGGATGAACGCCCGTACCCGTTCACAGGGTCGCGATGCCGGCGGCTACCTTGTTCGCCCGTGCCCTCCGACAAACGCGCCCGCCAACGGGCCGGACGCCAGGCCCGCGTGGCTGAGCTGCAGCGCGCTCAACGGCGCCGCCGCCGCAACACCCGCACCATCCCCATCGTGGTAGTCGTGGTCCTCGTGGCCCTCGGGCTCGCCCTGGCCACCGGCCTCTCCGGGGGTGGCGGTAAGAAGAAGGTATCCACGAGCACCCCGACTACCCCCACCGCCGGGCTGGTCGCACATAGCGCGCCAGCCGTGAGTGCATCGTGCGACACGCCCGCCGGAGGCGCGGTGGGGCCGGGAGCAACTCCTGCCTCGGGCCAAGCCGTTTCCGTCGTCCCCGCACCGGCCCACGTCCCCTTCCCGAAGCTGGATGGCTCGTCACCGCGCTACACCAAGTTCTCGTCGGCGCCCCCATTCTGCATCGACACGACCAAGACCTACACAGCCACGGTCAAGACCGACGCCGGGAACTTCACGATCCAGCTGCTAACCAAGGACGCGCCCGTCACGGTCAACAACTTCGTCTTCCTCGCGGGATACCACTTTTACGACGGCATAGTGTTCCACCGAGTCATACCCGGGTTCATGGACCAAGTCGGCGACCCGACCGCAACGGGTAGCAGCGGACCGGGCTACCAGTTCGCTGATGAACTGCCCTCCAGTAAGGACGCCTACAGCACCGGCGCGGTAGCCATGGCCAATAGCGGCCCCAACACCAACGGCAGCCAATTCTTCATCGTCGTGCCCGGTGGGGGTTCGGGCCTGTCTCCGAGCTACAGCGTGTTTGGCCAACTCACCCAGGGATCGAACGTCGTAGAGCAGATCAACTCCGACGGCTCGCAAGCGGGCACCCCGAACAAGTACCACAAGATCCTGAGCATCACGATCGCCGAGTCCTGACCCCCACATCCCGGAGGAGACGCATGCCCACCCCCTGCCCCAACCCAGACGGGTCCAGCCCCAAACAACAGAAGTTCGACGGTCCCCCGCCGATGTGCATCGACCCCGAGAAGCGCTATACAGCCGAGATGGTCACCTCCAAGGGGACGATGCGCATCGCCTTGGACCCGGTCGGCGCTCCCCAAACGGTCAACAACTTCGTCTTCCTCGCCCGCTACCACTATTACGAGGGGATCTTCTTCCACCGGGTCATCCCTGGATTCGTCCTGCAGGGCGGCGATCCGACGGGGACCGGAACGGGAGGCCCCGGCTACCGTTTCGCTGACGAGCTGCCCAAACCGGGCCGCTACGAGCTGGGCTCGCTGGCCATGGCGAACGCCGGCCCCGACACCAACGGGAGCCAGTTCTTCGTCATCAGCGGCCCCGACGGCGTCCGCCTGCCCCCCCAGTACTCGCTGTTCGGCAAGGTGGTCAGCGGCCTCGATGTTGTCTCCGCCATCGACGACATCGGCACCCGTCAGGGCACTCCGAGCGAGCGGGTGACCATCGAGTCGGTCACGATCACTGAAGCCGACTAGCCAGGTAGGCCAGCGACAAGGGATAGCGCCAGCTGGTTCCCCCGTGGCGGCCCTCGAACAACTCGAAGTGAACGTCGCCCACCCCGGCCGCCCCCAGGGCATCCCGGATGGCCTCAGCGCCCAGGTCCAAGTACCACTCGTCGCTGGTCCCGCCGTCCACCCACACAGCTCGCAAGCCCTGTAGGGCGCCGGCATAGCGGGGGATCATCCTGACCGGGTCCCACGCCAGCCAGCGCTGCCACACTTCGTCGATCAGCCGGCCGGTCCGAGGGTCAAAGGGCAAGATCGGCGTGCCGTCATCTGCCGCGGAGAAGCACGCCGTCACCCCGAGCACCATGAGTGCCGTCATGTCGTCGGGGCGGGTCAACGGCGTTCTCGCCTTGAAGTCCTCCCACCAGGCCAGGATCGAGCCGTCGTAGCTGCGCAGGACGCGGGCCGTCTTGGCGAACTCGGGGATGTAGAGGGCTTCGTAGGACGCGTCGCCGGCGTGGCAGGCCAGACCCCCGAACAGGTCCGGCCTGAGCATCGGGGTGATCAACGCGCCGAACCCCCCGCTCGAGTGACCCTGGAGACCCCGGTGGGCCGCCCCGGCGAGGGTCCGGTATCGAGCATCTACGAACTGGACGATCTCATCGCACAGGTACGTGTGGTACCGACCGGTTCCGGGTGAGTCCACGAATTGCGAGCCGCCGTAGGCCGTCCAGGCATCCACGTACACGACTATGCAAGGGGGAGTCCCGCCCCGGGCGAACAGGTCGTCGACCATCTCCGGGTAGGGAACGCGGAATGCCTCTCGGTTGGACCACTTGTTGATGAACCCGCTGTAGCCCTGCAGGACGTACACGGCCGGGTACCTCCGCTCC
>JAFAWZ010000009.1 GCA_019241495.1 Acidimicrobiales bacterium
GATCTTCTTGGCCCGCGGTTGGGCGATGACGGTCCGCCATGTGACCACGACCTGGGCCAGCCCGCAGGCTATGGCCATCGCCCCGTTGATCACACCGGAGAGCTGGGACGCCCCGTCGCCGCCTCCCTGCCAGTATCGGAGGTTCATCCCGAAGGTGCGTTGGATGAGGCTGAGCGGCGGCCCGGAAAAAGTGTCGGCGCCTTGCCGCCCCGGCCAAGGTGTCAGGCCGTCCACCTCCGCGGCGGTCACGCCAGCGTCGTCGAGCGCGGCCCTCACCGCGTCAATCGTGAGGGAGCCCTCACTGCGGCCGGTGTCCTTGGCCAGCTCCGAGTAACCGACACCCGCGATGACTACCTTGCCACCGAGGCTCGGCTCCCCGCTCACCTACCGCCTCCGGACGGCTCGAAGAACGCCAACGTGAGGTCTAGGTCGTCGTAGTCCTGGTAGACGACCGACACGGATTGGCCGATGGCCACCTCGGCCGGCGTGGTGTTCACCAGGTTGGTGGCGACGCGGGGCCCCTCTTCCAGCTCAACGTAGGCGGCGACCCACGGCACGCCGAACCGAAGGCCGAACTCGCGGTGGCAGACGGTCACCGAGTAGACCGTCCCCCGGCCGCTTACCGGCTCGAACGCCAGGTCGTCCGACCCGCAGGCCGGACAGGCGATCACGGGCGGATGGTGCCAGATGCGGCACTTCACGCAGCGCTGGATCGACATCTTATGACGGCGCAAGACCTCCCAATACGGCGAGGTCCAGTCTTCCTGGGCGGGTACCGGTCCGCTCCACGACTCTGGTGCACGGATGACTGCCTCGCTCACTCGTGCTGCGCTCGTCATGTCCCCCTCCGCAAATCGCCGGGCCCTTCAAGATACCGCAGTGGGGCAGATTCGAGCCAAGCCGGCCGGCGTTACCTGAGCGAATCCTCGACGAAACGCTCGTTCCAGGCCTGCACGGAGTTGCGGGGAGTCAGGATCGACCGGTCCCCACCTTGGAGGAGGCTGATCACGTCGGCGGTGGTGACCACGTTGGCCATGAAGCCGTCCATGAGGAGCTCCGCGGTGTCCTGCAAGGCCTGCGACAGCGTGGCGGTGGCATCGGACACGATCAGACCTCGGTAGCCGCGGTCGAATCCGCCGGCCGCCGTGAGCATCACACAACCGTTCGTGATGACTCCGGTATAAGCGACCGTAGTGATCTGCATGTTGCGTAGATGGCTGTCGAGCGCCGAAGTGTAGAACCCCCCCGAGCCGGTCTTGATCAGGCTGATGTCGCCGGGCTCCACCTCGATGTCGGCGAGCACCTCGGTCCCCCACAGGTCGGCCCGGGGCTCCCACGCCGCGATGCCCTTGAACCCGGGAGTGAGATCGGAGTACCCAGCGTCGTAGGCGCCGACCCGGAGGAATATGACCTTCCCTCCTGCCTCTCTGACCGCCGCGAGCAGATCCCGGTGGGCCGGCACCACGAGCGAGCTGACGCGGTCTTTGATGTAGGCCGTTTCGATCGAGGCGGCATCCCAGGCCGCCAACATGCCGCGGCCGGGCGTGCATTGGTGGTTGACCATGTCCACCACCACCACGGCGGTTCGTTCGGGTGCAAACGGCGGCTCGGTCGTCGGGTCCATGCCAGGTACGGTAATCGTAGAACCGCCAAACCCTAGGATTCTCAGCCATGACGACGGATCAGACCAGGCCCCGCTTCGGCTACGTGACCAGGCTCAAGCGTTTCGCCGACGTATCCGACGTGGCCCGGGTGGCCGAAGAATCCGGATTCGATCGCTTCGCGTTGGGCGACACGCACACGATGTTCGGCGACCCCTACGTCATGCTCGGGCTGGCCGCGGCCGCCACGTCGCACCTGGAGATCGGCACGCTGGTCACCAACCCGTCGAGCCGCCATCCGGCCGCTATAGCCAACGCGATCGCGACCATCGACGACATCAGCGGGGGACGCGCCTTCCTCGGGCTCGGCTCGGGCGACAACGCCGTGCTGAACCTGGGCCTGGCCCGGGCCACCCTCGCCGAGATGGACGAAGCCATCACCGCGATACGGGGCCTCACGGCGGGCCGCGAAGTCACCCTCCGGGGCCGGAAGGTCCTCAACCGCTGGGCCCACCGGCCCGTACCGATCGTCATGTCTGCCGAGGGTCCGCGCGCTCTGCGCCTGGCGGGACGCGTCGCCGATGGCGTCTTGATCGGGACCGGGCTCAGTGAGGAGAACGTTCGGCGCTCCGTGGCCTTCGTGGCCGAAGGGGCCGATGGGGCCGGGCGCTCCATGAGTGAGATCGAAGTGTGGTTCCTGGCCCGTTGGGCGCTGGCCGACGACCGCGATGCGGCGCTCGCGCAGCTCGCGTCCCTCATGGCATCGGTCGGGCACCACGCTCTGCGCGGCGACCCAGCAGCCAAAGGGGTGCCCGAGGAGCTGGTACCCCTCATCCACGAGTTGGACCGCCGCTACGACCCGAGCCATCACAACGTCCCGGGGGCGTCGCCCAACGCACTGCTCGTCCGTGAGCTCGGCCTGCTCGAATACCTCGCCGACCGCTTTGCCATAGCGGGCACGGGCAAAGAATGCGCCGATCAGGTCATGCGGCTGCAGAAGCTCGGCGTGGACAACATCTTCTTGACCATGGCCAACACCGGTGATCCCCTCGGTGAGCTGCGGGCCTGGTCGGGCGAAGTGATCGCCCGTCTACCTTCAGGTCGGTAGGCGACCTCCACCGGCAGCATGGCGCCGACCCGGGCTCGCGCCTCGGTCCGCCGTAGCGCGACTGGAGCGTTGCCGCCGACCAGCTCGGCCAGCTCCGTGGCTCCTCCTCATGAGTACGGCTTCATTGCGACCCTCGACCGTGGATGTGTATCCTGCGCGCAATCGTCCCCGACTCCGAGCGAGCCGTCCAGTTGGGGATCGACGGTCGACTCTTCGAGAGGGGGCTGCGATGGCCGGCGACACAACGCAAGCCGAGGCGCTGGTCCGCGGAGCCGTCGACATCTACAACCACGCCAACCCGGACCTGCTGCCGCGCCACTTCAACGATATCGGGATGGCCCGCGTGGCCCAGTCCGCCGGGGTGAGCGCCGTCGTCCACCGCCACCACTACGTGGCGACCGACGACCGGGCCGCCATGGCGTCGGAGGAGACGGGGTTCTGCGTGCTCGGGGCCATCGAGCTGGGCGACGCGGTCGGCATGAACCCGTGGGCGGTGGAGCTCGCCCTCGAAGGTGGGGCGTGCTGGGTCAGCCTGCCCACGCTGAGCGCAGCTGCGTTCCGGCCCGGCCTGGCGGGCCGCACCTCGTCGCCGTACCACAAGGCGTTGAACTTCGGGCCAGGCGACCTGCGGTGTCTGGACGATGCCGGCGAGCTGGTACCGGCGGTGGAGGCGGTGCTGGGCCAGGTGCGCGATGCGGGGGCGGTTCTGAGCGTCGGGTACGTGAGCTTCGATGAGGCCGTCGCGG
>JAFAWZ010000037.1 GCA_019241495.1 Acidimicrobiales bacterium
GATCTGTGACCAGGCCCGGCTCTTGATCTCCGAAACGGTCGCGTCTCGGAGGCGGTCTCGGCGGCGAGGGACGTCCAAGGGTTCAATCCTCCAAGTATGCCAACTGCACAACTATGCAATATAGAGAGCACTGCTCACAAAACGAACAATGCTCTTGACTTCGCGAACAGAACCGTGGAGGATGGCCACATGCTCCAGGCTCTCGCTCGTCTCGCCACCAGCCGGGCCCGATTGGTGCTCGCCATCACCGGCATAGGCATCCTGCTGGCCGGGTTTGCCGGCATCCACGCCTTCAAGGAGTTGAAGTCGGCCGGCTTCGTGAGGCCGAGCGCACCTTCGCAGGTCGCCGCCGACAAGCTGAGGGACGATTTCGTAGGCCCGCCCGGGCTGATCCTCACCGTGAAGGCCCGGTCCGGATCAGTCGACAGTCCCGCCGTGGTCGCAGCTGGGAAGGCCATTACGGCCCGCCTGGCGGCCGAACCGGGTGTCCGCCACGTGCAGTCGTACTGGAGCACCGGCAGCGCCTCCCTGCGCAGCCGCTCCGGTGACGACGGGCTGATCACCGCAACCCTCACGGGTAGCGACACCAAGGTCTCGGACCGGGTGAGGGCACTCGCCCCCCAGTTCGTGACCAACCGCGGCCCGGTGGTCGTCTCGGCCGGAGGAGCCCCCTACTTCGGCAACTCTGTCGGAAAACAGATCACCGGGGACCTGGCCAAAGCAGAGAGCGTCGCCATCCCCTTGACGCTTCTCTTCCTCATCCTCGCCTTCGGCAGCGCGGTGGCCGCCTTGCTGCCTGTGGCGATCGGCGCCATATCGATCTTCACCACCTTGGCCGTGTTGTGGCTGCTCGGATCGATCACCAACGTCAGCCAGTACGCCTTGAACCTCACCACGGCCATGAGCCTCGGATTGGCCATCGACTACTCGCTCTTGATGGTGAACCGCTACCGCGAGGAGCTCGCCGCCGGTCATGACGCGGAGGCGGCCGTGACGGCGGCGGTCACGAAGGGAGGCCGGACCATCCTCTTCTCGGCCGCGACGGTGGCCGCCGCCATGGCTGCCCTGCTGGTCTTCCCGGTGTACTTCCTCCGCTCATTCGCCTATGCCGGTATATCAGTCGTGGTGTTGGCCACTCTGGGGGCGTTGGTGGTGCTTCCCTCCCTGCTCGTCGTGCTTGGACCGCGCATCAACGCCTGGCGCCTGCCCATCGGGCGGGGCCGGTCCACCACGATGGGAGGGGAGTCGCCGTTCTGGCGGCAGGTGGCCCATCTGGTCACGTCCCGGCCGCTCGCCACCGGCCTACCCATACTCGCGCTGCTGGCCGTGTTGGCCCTGCCGTTCGCTCACGTGAACTTCGGGATACCCGACGACCGGGTGCTCGCCCCCGGTTCACCCGCCCGGGCCGTCGGCGACGCACTGCGCACCCAGTTCGCCTCGGACGCGGCCACGACTACCGAGATCGTCACCTCGGCGCCGCTCGACCCCGTCCAGGCGGCTGACTACACGAGCCGCATCTCCGCGCTGTCCGGAGTGCAGGCCGCCGTGGGACCGCAGGGGACATGGGTGGACGGCCGCCCGACGTCCGTTGATGCGAGCCAGGTCGCTCAGCTGGGTCTCCATCAGAGCCAGGCGGGTACCTGGATCACGGCCTACACGCCCGACCCGCTCAGCCATCAGGCCCAGAGCCTGGTGAAAGCCATCCGGGCCGTTCCGGTGCCCGGCGGTGCGGTCAGCTACGTCGGTGGACCGGCTGCCTCGCTGGTCGATCAGAAGGCGGACCTCGGTGGGCACCTCCCCCTGGCGCTGGTGCTGATCGGTCTCACTACGCTCGTGGTGTTGTGGTTGTTCACAGGCAGCATCGTGCTGCCCATCAAGGCCCTCATCCTGAACGCCCTGACGTTGTCGGCAGTCCTCGGCGTCATGGTGTGGATCTTCCAGTACGGCCACCTGTCGAGCTTCTTCGGGTTCACCCCGCTCCCGACCTCGACCACTATGCCGCTCCTTCTCTTCTGCATCGCGTTCGGGTTGTCGATGGACTACGAGGTCTTCCTCCTGGCTCGCATCAAGGAGCTGCACGACGCGGGCGTCCCGAACCAGGAGGCGGTCGTAGGGGGGCTGGCCAAGGTAGGTCGGCTCGTGTCGGCTGCCGCCGGATTGATGGCCATCACCTTCTTCTCGTTCGCCACGTCCAAGGTCAGCTTCATCCAGATGTTCGCCTTGGGGACCGGCCTGGCCATCGTCATCGACGCCACCTTGGTCCGAGGTGTTCTCGTCCCGGCGTTCATGCGGCTGGCCGGCGACTGGAACTGGTGGTCACCCAGCCCACTGCGTCGCCTCCACGACCGGTTCGGGCTGAGGGAGGCGCCCGCCCCGGCCTAGTGTGTTTCGGCCAAGGGTCAATAGTGGTCACTTCACCTACACATCTGTGGGTGAAGTGACCACTATTGACCCGCCCGGCCGACTCCATATCCGAGCTTCCGTTGGAGGACAAATGGGTTACCTATCCGGGTCGAGCGTCCGCTCCGGCGGCAACCAGTGCGAACTCGAGGGGGGCAGCTGAGATGGACTTCGACCTCAGCGAACCCGAACAGGAGCTGGCCGCCCTGTGCCGGGATTTTGCTCAGCGCGAGATAGCGCCGGTCGCAGCCGCGGCATGGGAGGAGAACCGTTGCCCGACCGAGATCCTCGAGAAGATGGGGAAGCTCGGCCTGCTCGGGCTTCTGGTCCCTCCTGAGTGGGGTGGCATCGGGATGACGACCGTCGGCTTTGTGGCAGCCATGGAAGCGCTGGGAGTCGCCGACCAATCCGTCGCTTCGGCCTGGCAGGCGCACTCCACGATCGGATCCCTGCCGTTGTTGCTGTTCGGCACCGACGAACAGAAGGAGCGTTGGCTGCGGCCGCTCGCTGAAGGGACCGCCCTCGGCGCCTTCGGGTTGACCGAACCGGACGCCGGTTCTGACGCGCGGGGCATCGCAACGCGGGCGGTATGCCGCGACGGTGGGTGGGTCGTCAATGGCCGGAAGGCGTTCATCTCCAACGCCGGCACCGACATGAGCTTCGGCGTGACCCTGCTCGCTCGCACCGGTGAGGACGACCGTGGTGCGCCCCAGTACGGGAGCTTCGTGGTCGAGCGAGGTACCGACGGGTTCACCATGGGACCAAAGATGAAGGGCATCGGGTGGCATGGCCTCGACACACGGGAGCTGTACTTCGATGACGTGTGGGTGCCCGACGACCACCTCGTCGGCGACCCCGACCTGGGTCTGGGCCAGTTCCTGAAGACGCTCGAGGTGGGTCGGATCTCCATCGCCGCCCTGTCGATCAGCCTCACCCAGGCGGTGCTCGACCTCGCTCTCGGCTACGCCAAGGAGAGGAGGCAGTTCGGTCGGGCGATCGCCGATTTTCAGGCCATCCAGTTCAAGCTGGCCGACATCGCGACCGAGCTGGAGGCCGCTCGCTGGCTGACCTATCGGGCCGCCGCTTTGCGCGACGCCCAACGGCCGTTCATGAAGGAAGCAGCCATGGCCAAGCTGAAGGCCAGCCGGACCGCCATGTGGGCCGCCAGCGAGGCGGTCCAGATCCATGGCGGCATCGGTTACATGCTCGAAACGCCAGTCGCCCGCTTCTTCTGCGATGCGAAGGTTCTCGAGATAGGGGAAGGGACCAACGAGATCCAGCATCTGGTGATAGCGCGAGCGCTTGGCTGCTGAGTGCCCCGCCTGCCCGTGTTGAGTCCGAGTCGATCAGGGAGAGACGAAGGTATGAGAGAATGAGCCTCGACGGGTCTGTGGTTGTTCTGACGGGGAGTGCGGGCGCACTCGGCTCCGCTCTCGCGCGGCGGTTCGCCGAAGTCGGCTGTGCCGTCGTGTTGTCGGACGTCAACAGAAGTGCGCTCGACACCCAGGTCGCCGGGCTCGGCAAGGAGTTTCCGTCTGTTGAGGTGACGTCGCTTTCCGTGGACGTCGGCGATCCGCAGCAGATGGAAAATCTGATTCAGCACGCCCAAGATGCGTTCGGCCGGGTCGACGTGATGATCAACAATGCCGGAGTCCTCAACTCGAACGGGCGTATACACAACCTCCCTCCTGAAGACTGGCAGAAGACGATCCACGTCAACCTCATGGGTGCCGTCAACGGGATCGCGTCCGCGGTGCGGTCCATGCGGCCTCGAGGGGTCGGTTCGATCATCAACACCGCCTCTGCTGCCGGCCTGACCGCCTGGCCCTACGCGTCGGCCTATGGAGCGACCAAGGCGGCGGTCATCCACCTCACCCGGATTGCCGCAGTGGAGTACGCCCGTGACGGGATACGGGTGAACTGCGTCTGCCCTGGAACGTTCCGTTCGGCCATACACGACGGTCTACCTGAGGAGGCCATGGAGGCCATGGCGGTTAAGCATCCGCTGGGTCTGGGCAGCCCGGCCGACCTGACCGACGCATATCTTTATCTCGCCGGAGACGGATCGAAGTGGACGACCGGCTCCGCCCTGGTGGTCGACGGGGGCTATTCGGCTCCTTGATCGACCACCCGCCGCTCCTCGACGACCAACGGGGGAGCGGCCTGGGCGAACGGGGTCAGTAAGGGGCCGAGCTGGTCCTGACCTTCACCGAGCGCCTGCCAGCCGGTTTCCTCTGATTCGAACCAGACCACCGAGTAGCCGTCGAAGGGGCGCGGGCCGCGCTGGAGAGGCGAAGGGAGGTTGACTTCTGCTCCGACGACGCCTTCGGTGCTCGCTGCGAAGGTCTTCAAGGCCTCCGACCACCGTGAGGTGTACTCCGTATTGCTGATGTCGTCGTACTTCGACATGAAGTGCACGACCTTCAGGCGTGGCGCCAGCCCAACGATCGGTTGCAGGACGATCTCCTCGACGATGATCGCCTCTGTCCGCGCCATGAAGAGAGCCCCATCCTCGGCGGTCGCCTTGCCTTGCGGCGACTGCCACGAGGCCTTCGCCTGGTCGTAAGAAGCGAATCGCAACATGGCGTATCCGTCGCGCACCCGACCGTGGATCTGCGAGGTGACGGCAGAGTTGATGGAGTAGGCGACGACATCGGGCATGCGTGCTGCTGACTCGGCGTGCACCGTGGTCCAATGTTCCATGAACGCGGCGTCAGTCAGATCGTCCCGTTTCGTCACCAGGTAGACGATCTTCACAGTCGAGTCGTCCGTCATAAGAGCCAGCAACCTCCGTCCAGGTTCCCCTATCTTAAATGAGTAGCACCCATGGTCTTTGTGACGCGATAACAGCACTATTTGCGGATAACGCGTCACGAACCGCCGACCCGGCGCCACGATGCGACTGGCTTTAGGGCCGAAGGCTCATTCGCCGGCTTACTTGTGTAGTGCCCTGCCAATGAGTATGGACGCTTCGTAGAAGACGATCATCGGCACGGCCATGGCAAGGAAGGAGAACGGGTCGCTGCTCGGAGTTATGACAGCCGCAGCGGCACAACAGATGACCACTGCGTAGCGGCGCCAGTGCCGGAGTTTGGCGGTGGGCAGGACTCCGAGTAGCTCGAGGGCGACGAGGAAAACGGGGTAGGTGAACACGGCGCCGAAGATGACGCAGGCCACGGCGTAGAGCCCGAGGTAACGGCTCGGGGAGAAGAGGGGAGCCACGCCGGCGCCGCTGACCGAGATCATCCAGGTGATGGCTTTGGGGAACACCAGCACGGCGGTGGCGACTCCTACCGCGAACAGCGTGACAGCGGCGGCGACGAACGCGCCGGCATAGCGCTTCTCGTTTCGGTACAGCCCGGGAGCGACGAACCGCCAGGATTGCCATATCCACACCGGTGCGGCGAGAGCGCCGCCTAGGTAGCCGGACACTTTGAGCCGCGTCGTGAAACCTTCGAGGGGCGCGGTCGTGACGAGATCGCCGTGGGAGATGTTTGCCGCGCTGTGTCGGGTGAGGTAGTGGCGGTAAGGGGTGATCATGAAGGCAAGGACGTGGTCATAGGCGAACCAGGCGAGCATGGTCGCCACCGCCAGGGCGATGATGCTGATGAGGAGCCGGTGTCGCAGCTCGACCAGGTGCTCGGTCCAGGTGAGAGGAGTCGACGGACCTGATGCTGTCGGGGCGGTGTGGAGAAGAGCCATTGATCAGTTGACGGAGGGGTCGTCCGGTCCGTCGCCGACCGAGGCGGGCCTTTCCAGGGGTTGCGGCAACGGGCGGGTTGTCTCAGCCGGGGCCTCACGGCGCAAGGGATCCGCCGCGGAGCTTCGGATTTCGCGAATGGGCTCGGAGACCGCAGCTCGCAGGTCTCCCAGAGCGTCTTCGAGGATCTGGCGGGGTTCGCCCAGGCTGGCGCGGCCCGGTTCGGTGAGGCCGGTGGCCAGGCGGCGGGCCCGGGCCAGACCGTTGGCCAGCCCCCGAGCCGCCGCAGGCAGCTTGTTGGGGCCGACGACCAGCAGCCCGACGGTCAACAGGACGAGAAGCTTTTCGGGGCTGAGATCGAGCACGGGGCCTCACTCAGCCCTCGGTGGGCGAGGCGGAGGGGGCCTGGCGCGAAGCGAGAAGGGCTTCGAGTTGGCGGGGGCTGAGGGTGATCTGCTGGTCGCTCGCATGACTCGACGGCAGTGCCAGCGGGGTCGAGTCCTGCGTCTGATCGTCGCTGTCTTGGTGGGCCTTCCTGAATTCCTTGCTGGCTTCGCCGAGGTTGCGGGCCAGTTGGGGGATACGGCTGGCGCCGAACAGGAGCACGATGGCGCCGACGACGACGAGGATGCCGGTGTCGTTGATCAGGGCGAGCATGTGATTCTTCTCCTTTGGTTGGACGTTGGCTGGTTGGAGGTTGGTCAGGTAGAGGCACCAACGTGGTCTCTACGGACCTGCCCGGGTGGTTGGATGAGGACAAGATGAGAGGCTGACCAAGCCGGCCCGCGACCGGGGCGGGACGGTCCTTGTCGGGTTGGGCATCCGAGGGGGCGTTCAGCTACGGATAATGGGGACGATGATCGATCTTCCGGCCGCAACCGACGCGACCTTGGTGGTGGCGATCGCCCGCTGGCATGAACCTGCTCTGGCGGAGGCTTACCGCCGCCACGGAGGTGCCGTGCATGCCGTCGCCCGGCAGGTGCTCGGCTCGGCGGAGTCGGCCGATGACGTCACCCAGGAGGTCTTCATCAAGCTGTGGGAGACCCCGGAGCGGTTCGATCCCTCG
>JAFAWZ010000084.1 GCA_019241495.1 Acidimicrobiales bacterium
TTGAAGGGCCGGTCGAACTACGCCTGCCTGCAGCGCGTGGCCGAGGTGGCCGGGTCAGGGGACCAGCTGCTGCTCGAGGGGGCGGAGGGCGAGGCGGGACCGGGCCTCGGTGTTCTGGGCCGGCAGGTCCGCCGGCTGGTGACGTGGGCCGCCGAGCAGTCGGACAAATCGTCGGGGACCGGCGACCGGGCCGAGCTCCCCTTCGAGCCGAGCGACGTGGCGTGGAGCCAGGTGAGCGTGTCCGCGAGAGACTGTCCCGGCGCCCACCGCTGCCCGGCCGGGGCACGCTGCTTCGCGGAGCGGGCCCGGGAGCGGGCCTCCCTCGCCGACGTGGTCGTGGTCAACACTCACCTCTACGCCACCGCCCTCGCCATCGGTGCGGCGGACCTCCTCCCGGCCCATGATGCGGTCGTCTTCGACGAGGCCCACGAGCTGGAGGACATCGCCTCGTCGGCCTTCGGGATCGACCTGGCGCCCGGACGGTTCGCGGCCATCGGCCGCTCGGCGCGCAGCGTCGTGTCGGACCCCTCGACGGCGACCGCGGTCGAAGACGCCTCGCGTCTCTTCGCCGACGCGGTTGCCGGCCATCTGGGCCAGGCTCTGCCCCGACCGCTCGCCCCCGCCGCCCAAGACACCCAAGACGCCCTCGTCACGATCAGGGAACGGCTGGCTCAGCTGGCAGGCGAGCTGCGACGAGCCGCCCGGGAAGACCAGGCCGACCGGGGCCGGGTGCTGCGGGCCCAGCAGGCGCTCAGCCATCTGATCAACGACGTGGACCACGTAGCCGAGCTGGGCGCCGCCGACGTGGCATGGGTGGAGGGCACCGAGCACAACCCGGTGCTGCGGGTGGCTCCTCTCGACGTGGGGGCCGCCCTGAAAGCCCGGTTGTGGGAGGTGGCCGAGGGGCCGACCGCGGTCATGACCAGCGCCACCATCCCGCCCCGCATGGCCGAGCGGCTCGGGGTGCCAGCCGGCTCCTACGACCAGCTCGACGTGGGCAGCCCGTTCGCCTACGACGAGCAGGCCCTGCTCTACTGCCCGGTGGAGCTGCCCGACCCGCGCCAGGAGAGCTTCGAGCCGGCCATGCACGAGGAGCTGATCGCCCTGATCGAGGCGGCCGAGGGCCGGACGTTGGCGTTGTTCACCAGCTGGAGGGCCATGCGGGCCGCCGCGGATGCGGTGCGCCCACGAGTCCGCTGGGAAGTGCTCACCCAAGCCGACCTGCCCAAGCCGGCGCTGGTGGGCCGCTTCGCGGCGGACGAGCACTCGTGCCTGTTCGCCACCATGGGCTTCTGGCAAGGAGTCGACGTGCCGGGCCGGGCCCTGTCGCTCGTGACCATCGACCGCCTGCCCTTCTCCAGGCCGGACGACCCGCTCCTCCAGGCACGCCGGGCCCAGCACGGCCGGGCCGCTTTCGAGTTGATCGATATACCGCGCGCCGCGGCCCTACTGGCCCAGGGAACGGGCCGGCTCATCCGTAGCGGGACCGACCGGGGAGTCGTCGCGGTGTTCGACACCAGGCTGGCCAAGGCCCGCTACCGCTGGAGCCTGATCAACGCGCTGCCCCCCATGCGGCGCACCCGCCACCGCTCCGACGTGGAGGCGTTCCTGGCCCCCATCCGGACGTCGAGTCCTCAATAACCGAGCCGTTCCAACGCCTTGGGGCGGGACTGCCAGTTCGGATCGACCTTCACGAACAGCTCCAAGAAGACCCCTTCTGGGAGCTGCTCCCGGCCTCGGATGCCGGCCTGCTTGAGAAGCTCTCCCTTTTTCCCGATGACTATCCCCTTCTGGGACTCCCGCTCGACGAGGATCTCGCAGCGAATGCGGGGCCAGTCCCATTCCGTCACCCGGCAGGCGATGGAGTGGGGCACCTCGTCGTGGGTGAGGGCGAGGAGCTGCTCGCGGACCAGCTCGGCCACCCAGAAGGCCTCCGGTACGTCGGTCACCATGTCCTCGGGGTAGAGCAGAGGCCCCTCGGGCATGCAAGCGGCGATGGCCTCGACCAGTTCGGGCACCCCTGCGCCGGTCCGGGCCGACACCGGAAAGTACTCGGCGAAGCCGGCCAGCTCCGATGCGGCCTGGAGCTGGCGAAGAGTCTGCTCCCGGGAGGCGACGTCGACCTTGTTGACCACGCACATCGCCTGGCGCCCGCCGGCCAGGCCGGCGACGAAACGGTCGCCCCGCCCCACCGGCGCCGTCGCGTCCAGGACGAACAACACCAGGTCGACACCACCCATCGCCTCGGTGGCGCTGTCGTTGAGTCGTTGTCCGAGGACGGTGCGGGGTTTGTGGATGCCTGGCGTGTCGACGAAGACCACCTGGACGTCCGGTCTGGTCAGCACCCCCCGCACCGGGTTGCGGGTGGTCTGGGCGACCGCCGAGGTGATGGACACCTTCTGGCCCAGGATCTGGTTGAGCAGCGTCGACTTGCCGACGTTGGGCCGGCCGATCAGCGTGGCGAACCCCGATCTCACCCGCGTTCTTCTGCTGTGGTCTCGACTTCTTCCGCCTGGCCGGAGTCGGCCACCGCGGTGATCCGCACCCTTCCGATGCGCCGACCCTGGACCCGCTCAGCGGTCAACCTGTAGCCGTTGACCCCGGCCTCCTCCCCCTCGCTCGGGACGTGACCGAGAACCGAGTAGAGCAGGCCACCCACCGTGTCCCAGTCCTCGCTCTCGGGCAGGTCGGGCTGTTCAGCCTCGTCGAGCAGATCGTTCACCTCGTCGACCGGCATGCGGGCGTTCACCACCAGGGTGCCGTCGTCGAGGTGCTCAGGGGGCACCTCCTCGACGTCGTATTCGTCGGTGATCTCCCCGACCAGCTCCTCGATCAGATCCTCGAGGGTGACCAGCCCGGCCGTGCCGCCGTACTCGTCGACGACGATCGCCATGTGGAACTTCCCGGCCTGCATTTCGCGCATCAGCTCGGACACCCTCTTGCTCTCCGGGGTGAAGTGGGGTTCGCGCATGGTGGTCGCCACCTCGGCATCCCCCCTCCCTTCCCGCTCGACGCGCATCAGGTCCTTCACGTACACGATGCCGACAATGTCGTCGATTCCCTGAGAGAACACCGGGATCCGGCTGAAGCCCGCCGGGATGACGATGTCGACCACGTCGGTGATGTGGGCGTAGGACTCGACCGCCACCATGTCGGTTCGGGGCACCATCACCTCGCGGACCACCGTGTCACCGAAGTCGATGATGGAGTGGATCAGGGTGCGCTCGTCCTGCTCGATCACATCCTCGTGGGCCGCCTCGTCGGCCAGGGCCCGGAGCATCTCGTCGGACGTGTAAGGGCCGCTGCGGATGCCGTGGCCGGGCAAGACGGCGTTGGTGATGGCGATCAGGCCCCTGGTGATCCACCCGATGGGGGCGATCGCAGTCAGGAGCCGGATGACGGGGGCGGTGGCGAGGGCGGCCCGCTCGGGGTGCTGCACGGCCCAGGTCTTGGGCGCCAGCTCGGCTACGACGAAGATCACCGCCACCTCGAACACGGTGGCGAGCACCACGCCGAGGCCACCGAAGGCGTGCTCGGCCACCACACCGACGAGAGTGGCGGCGACCAGGGTGCACACCTCCAGGGCGAACAGGACCACGGGGAGCACCCGGTCGATGCGCTTCACGAGGCGCAGCAGGGTGGTGGCGCCGCGGTGTCCCTCCTCGACCAGGCTGGCGGCTTTCACCCGGTCCACTCGGGTGATGGCCGTCTCGGACATGGCCAGCACTCCGGTAGCCCCGATCAACACCACCACCACTGCGACCAGGATCACGTCCTCACCGCTAAAGCGGTGGGTGGCGGCGAGAAGTGGAGGCGTCACCCCGTTCCGCCCCCTTCGGGCTCGCGGCCGGCGTCGGGTGCCGGGTCGGGAGGGCCGCCCGGGATCCCGTCGGCTGTCGCGGTCGGCGGGGCGCCGTGGTGGCGGGACAGCAACGTCCGTTCCTTGCCCTCCATCACCTCGGCTTCCTCGGGATCGTCGTGGTCCATCCCGAGCAGGTGGAGCAGGCCGTGGACGAGCAGCAGGGCCAGCTCGTCCTCGTAGGTGCCGGCGTGAGCGGGGGCGTTGCGCCGGGCTACCGCAGGGCAGATCACCACATCGCCGAGGAGGGTCGGCGCTTCGTCGGGCGATGGGTTGAACCCCGGCCCCGTGCCACCCGAGTCCGGCGACCGCCCGCCTTCCACCGGTTCCTCGTCGATGGGAAAGGCCAGCACGTCGGTCGGGCCCTCCTTGCCGAGGAAGCGGGTGTTCAAGTCGGCGATCGTGGCCTCGTCGACGAAGAGGACCGAGACCTCGGTATCGCCCCTCACTCCCTCGTCGCGCAACACAGCTTCGGCCAGCTTGATCCAGCGCAACGTGTCGATCGGATGCTCGGATTGCTCATCCGCCGCGAAAACGGTCGGTGGCACTGTGCCTCCCCGGCCCGCGCTCAGGCGGAGCCGGCCCCGGCGGGGGCGGGCTGAACGGTGGCGCGGCCGTCGTTGCGCCCCGGGACCGCCGCGGCGGCTGCTTCAGCGGCCTCGTAGGCGCCCACGATGTCGGCGACGATCCGGTGCCGGACCACGTCGCGCCGCCCGAGCGACACCCAGGCCAGACCGTCGATCCCGGTGAGCATGCGGTCCAACCCGGTCAGGCCGGAACGACCCCCCGGCAGGTCGATCTGGGTGTCGTCGCCGGTCACCACCACCTTCGAGCCGAACCCGATCCGGGTGAGGAACATCTTCATCTGCTCAGGGGTGGTGTTCTGGGCCTCGTCGAGGATTATGAAGCTGTTGTTCAGCGTCCGGCCCCGCATGTAGGCGAGCGGAGCCACCTCGACGGTGCCCGCCT
>JAFAWZ010000107.1 GCA_019241495.1 Acidimicrobiales bacterium
GAGACCCGGGCGTCTACTCGGCCCGGTTCGCAGGCGAGGGGGCCACTTACGCGGACAACGTGGCCAAGCTGCTCAGCGAGCTGGAGGGGGCATCGACGCGCGCCGCCCGGTTCAAGACGGTGGCGCTGGCCGCCTGGCCCGACGGGCGGGAGCTGGTTGCCGAAGGAGAGGTGGCCGGCTGCATCGCGCTCGCTCCCCGGGGGGCCGGTGGATTCGGGTACGACCCGGTGTTCGTGCCCAATGATGGGGACGGGCGGACCTTCGCTGAGATGACAGCCGAAGAGAAGAACGCCCTGTCCCATCGGGGCCGGGCCTTCCATTCGCTGGCCGCCGCGCTGCAGGGGGATGGTCGGCCGGTCCGCTAACTAACGCCCGTAATATGGAAACGTGAAGTGATGCCCGGAGAGGATGAGGCGGCCCTCGATACTGCCCCCGAGGCGGCCGGCGCCGATCCGGGCGTGCCGTATGGTCCGCCGGCTCCCAGACGGCGGCGGGGTCTGCGGGCTTTGCTTCCCTCCCCGGTCTGGCACGTAGGGCGCCTGCTGATCCTCGCCCTGATCCTCGAATACCTGGTACTGCCGCAGCTCGCCGGTCCCCGGAAGGTGGGCCGGTTGCTGACGCAGGTGAATCCGTTCTTGCTCCTGGCCGGCGTCGGGCTCGAAGCGGGAGCCCTTTTGTCCTACGCCATGCTGACGCGTGCCGTTCTGCCCAATTCCAACCGGGTCAAGTTCTTCACCATCTTCCGCATCCAGCTGAGCACCCTGTCGGTGAGCCACTGCGCGCCGGGAGGCTCGGCCGCTGGTACCGCGCTCGGCTACCGGCTGATGACACAGGCCGGGATCCGACCCGGAGACGCCGGTTTCGCGCTCGGGATGCAGGGCATCGGGTCGGCGGTCGTCCTGAACGTGATCCTCTGGATCGCCTTGATCGTCTCTATCCCGGTGTGGGGGTTCGCCGCGGTCTACCTGCTGGCTGCCATGGTCGGGGCGGTGCTGCTGGCCGCGTCGGTGGCCTTGTTGTACGCCTTCACGCGGGGCGAGGATCGGGTCGCGGAGCTGTTGGAGCGGGCCGCGGGGCGGATTCCGTTCATCGACGGGGCTGTTCTGCGGCGGTCGTTCGTGGAGCTCGCCTCTCGCCTCGAGCAGCTCGGGCGGGAGCGCCAGACGCTGATCCACGCCGTGGTGTGGGCCAGCCTGAACTGGGTGCTCGACGCCGCCTCGTTGGCGGTGATGGTCGGCGCCTTCGGCCACTGGGTGAACCCCGACGGCCTCCTGGTGGCCTACGGCCTGGCCAACGTCCTGGCCGTGATCCCCATCACACCGGGCGGTCTCGGGGTGATCGAAGCCACCCTCACCACCCTCCTCGTCGGGTTCGGGACCCCCCAGGGCGTCGCCACCTTGGGCGTGGTCGTCTACCGGTTCATCAACTTCTGGCTGCCCATTCCCGTCGGGGGGCTCGCCTACCTGTCCCTCCAGGTGGACCGGACGGCCGAGCGGCACCGGCCTCGTGGATGGAGGTGGCCCATCCCGGGGGTGCGCCGGGACGCTCGCCTGATGGCTGACCTGCCCGGGCCACCCCGGCCTGAAGAGCTGTCGAAAAACTCGCGGGAAGGAGATGCCGGCCGTTCGTACTGCTGAATGTCACATATCTGCGGAGCACGGCACCGCAGGGGACTCGGTACGAACGGCCGGCATCTCCAATCTGGAGGTTTTTCGCGGCTCTTGAAGAACATCAGCTCAGTCAGGGGCACTAACCTTTCGGGTCGTAACACCCCGGGCGGGGACCTGGACGGGAAGGAAGAAAATGCGGAAAACCCGGGCCTCCAGTCGCTTTGTGCTGCTCGCCCTTCTCGCTGCACTCTTGGCGGTTGGACTGGTCGGCATCGGCTCCGTGGCCGGCCGAGCGGCTCCGGCCTCGGCCGCGACCGGAGGATCCGGCTTCCCGGGCTACTGGCTGGTTGCCGCCGACGGGGGCGTGTACAACTACAACACCCCCAATTTCAGCGCCCTCCGGGGCATCCGCCTGAACCAACCGGTGGTCGGTGGGGTGCCGTCGCTCGACGGCCTCGGGTACCGGTTGGTCGCGTCCGACGGCGGGGTCTTCTCGTTCGGGGACGCCCCGTTCTACGGCTCCACCGGGAACCTCGCCCTGGTCCAGCCTGTGGTCGGCATGTCCAACGACCCGGCAAGCGGCGGATACTGGATGGTCGCGGCCGACGGCGGGGTGTTCTCGTTCAACGCCGGCTTCTACGGCTCGACTGGTGGGATGCGGCTCAACCAGCCCATAGTGGGTATGGCCTCCACCCCGGACGGGCACGGCTACTGGTTGGTGGCCTCGGACGGCGGGGTGTTCGCCTTCGGCGACGCCGGCTTCTACGGCTCCACAGGAAACCTTCGCCTGGTGGCGCCGGTCCGGTCGATCCAGACGACCGCCGACGGCCGGGGGTACTGGATGTCGGCTGCCGACGGAGGGGTGTTCTGTTTCGGAGATGCGCCCTATCTGGGCTCGGCCGCGGGGGCCCACAGCCCGGCCCCGGTCGTCGCCATGTTGACGACCAAGGTCGGCTACCCCTTGCCGCCCGGGGCCACCGGCTACGACGTCTCGAAGTACCAGTGCAACCAGCTCCCAGCGGCCCGCAGCTTCGCCGTCGTCGAGATAGCCGGAGCCATCAACGGCTTCGAGAACCCGTGCTACCAGCAGGAGGTGGCATGGGCCGGCCCGAACGTGTCGAGCTACATCTTCATGAACGGGCTCCCATCGTCGGCACCGCCCGAGTCGGCCAGCGGGCCGGCCGGGAACTGCGCGCCGACCGACCGGTTGTGCCAGGGATTCAACTACGGGTGGTACTGGGCCCGCTCCTGGGTAAGCCGGTCCGAGGCTTTGGGGGTGAACACCACCCTGTGGTGGCTGGACGTCGAGGGACCCGGGACGTTCTGGGCCACAGATGGCGCCTCGCAGGCAGCCAACAGCCGGGTGATCGAGGGGGCGGTTGCCGGGCTCCAGTCCATGGGCACATTTCCCGGGCTGTACTCCACCGCCCTCCAGTGGGGTGACATCACCGGCAACCAGCCTTACTTCCCGGGCATTCCGTTGTGGGTTCCGGGCGCCGACTATGTATCGGGCGATGCGGCCAGCGCCCAGAACGTGTGCGCCAGCAACTACAACTCCGACCACATGCCCTTCGCGGGAGGCGGGATCGTGGTGGTGCAGTACGGTTACGGGGCGGGACCGCCCCAGACCGTCGACCCCGACTACGCCTGCGTGTAGGAGCGGTGGCGGGCGAGGGTGTGCGGGCGAGAGGACTCGAACCTCCACCCCTTTCGGGACCAGGACCTAAACCTGGCGCGTATGCCAGTTTCGCCACGCCCGCATGACCTTCTGACCAGCCGGCCCAATCCTACTTGGCTGGTCCCCGCGTGTTCCACGGCGCGAGCAGCCTGCGCGAATCAGCAGTCCTGACGTCCGAGCCTGACATCAGCCGACTTTCACGCTGGAACCGCCGTCCACGGGAAGGGCTGCTCCCGTGATGAAGCCGGCCTCGTCAGAGGCGAGGAAGAGGGCCGCGTTGGCGACGTCCCACGCCGTGCCCATCTTCCGTCCGAGCGGCACGTTGGCGTCGCGTTCGGCTACCACCTGATCCCACGACTTGCCGGTGGCCGCCACCCGTGGTGCGATGGCCATCGGCGTGTTCATGAGGCCGGGCAGGATGGCGTTGGCCCGGATGCCGCGCTTTGCCTCGTTGGCCGCGATCTGTTGGGTTAGCGCGACCACGGCCGCCTTGGACGTCTTGTAGCCGACGTAGGGGAACTTCACCACCGCCGCGACCGACGATATGTTGAGGATGACACCGCGCCGTTGCTCGCGCATCAGCGGCAGAGTGTGCTTGCAGGCGAGCACCATGCCGCGCAGGTTCACTGCTATCACGCGGTCGAAGCTCTCCACGTCGATTTCGGTGATCTCGGCGTCGCCACCTGCCAGGCTGATGCCGACGTTGTTGTGGAGGATATCGATTCGCCCGAAGGCGTCGACGCAGGTGTTCACAGCGGCGCGCACAGCCTCCTCGTCGGTCACGTCCGCTCGGGCGACGCGCGCCGTGCCTCCAGCGTCGGTGATCAGCTGGGCGGTCTCCTCCGCGGACGCGAGGTCGCGGTCGACGCAGAGCACCTGGGCACCTTCGCGCGCGAAGAGGATGGCGGTGGCCCGGCCGTTGCCCAAGGTTTCGCCTGGTGTCTGGCCCGCCCCGACGACCATGGCGACCTTTCCCTCCAGCCGCATCAGCTGGCCATCCGGCGGTGGTAAAGACGACTTGGACATGGTCGAGTCGACTCGGCGCGCACGGTGGTCAATGGTAGACCGTCGACCTTCTAGGGTTCTGAGCCATGCCCTCAGAGGTCGCGTGCCGCCGCGGTGAGCGTGACCCCACCGTCGACGACGAGCACCTGACCGGTGATCCAGCGGGCCCGGGCCGACGCAAGGAACAACACAGCTTGGCCCACGTCCCAGCCGTTGCCCTCCATCCCGAGCGGCGTTGACAGCCGGCGGCGCTCCCTGGCCTCGTCGCTCATCCCGCCGGCCGCGACCATGGGCGTGTACGCCGGGCCCGGCGCCACGCAGTTGACGCGAACGCCGAGGGGAGCGCAGTCGACGGCCGCCGCCTTGGTGAGGGCGATGACCGCGCCTTTGGTCGTCGAGTAGGCGGTGAGGCCGCGAGGCCGCAGGGCCGAGATCGACGACACATTGACAACGGCGCCGCCGTCCCCTGAGGCGGCCATAGCCGACACGGCGTGGCGGGTGGCCAACACCATGCTGTGAACGTTCACCCGCCACAGCCGGTCCCACCGCTCGTCGGTTTCGTCGAGGAGGCGGTGTCGACTGCCGATGCCGACGTTGTTGTCGAGCACGTCGAGCCGACCCCAGCGGCGCATGGCTTCAGTCACCATTGCGGCGCAATCGTCGTTGCTCGTCACGTCGGCGGCGAACGACGCCGCCTCCCCGCCGGCGGCGGTCACCATCTCGACCGTCTGGTCGGCCGCGTCGACGTCGCGATCGACGACCAGCACGCGCGCGCCGGCCCGGGCCAGCAGGACCGCGGCAGCTCGCCCGGTTCCGATGCCTTCGTCGCGCGACCCGCCACCGGTGACGAGGGCGACGCGGCCGTCGAGGCCGTCGCCCTCAGGGACCGCCAGCCCGTCGGTGGTCACCTCGAGATCGCCCATTACCTGCCTTCCGTCTTCGGGATCCCATGCGCGTGCGCCGGGCTGCATCTGTCTGGCAGGGTAACTGCTCATGGCCCGCATCCCCTACCTCGACCCAGACGACCTGCCCGAAGACCAGCGGTCCTTGCTCGAGCGCCCCGCCAACCTGTTTCGCGCCGTCGCCAACAGCCCGGCGGCGCTTCGCAATTTGTTGCGGTTCGGCGGTTGGATCCGCCACCACAGCGCCCTCGATTCCCGGCTGCGGGAGATGGCCATCCTGCAGGTGGGCTATATCACCGTCACCGAGTACGAGTGGTCTCACCATCTCAAGCTCGCATCTGACTTTGGCGTGAGCGAAGACGATGTGCGAGCACTAGTGGCCGAGGCCGACGGTCATGGCACCGGCTTGCCCGCCCTCGACCGCGCCGTTCTCCGAGCAGCTCGGGAGATGACCAGCGACCTGAAGATCGGTGACGCCACCTTCGTCGAGTTGCAAGGGGCGCTTTCAGCGGGCGAGATCGTCGAGCTTTGCATGGTGATCGGTTTCTACAACTTGGTGGTGCGTGTGCTGCATACCCTCGAGGTCGATTTAGAGCCCGAGTACGAGCCGTACCTCGCGAAGGCCCCGCTCCCTCCGAAGGGCTGACGCCTACCGGTTCGTCACGAGCTGCCCCGTAGCTGATCTTGCTCGGGCGACCGGGTACCCTCGACCCCATGTCCTCGCTCTACCTACCTGAGAAGCTGTCGCAAAACCCGTGGGAGGGACATGGCGGCGGCTCGTCGTCGATCGACTCGCCTCTACGCTCGCATGGACAGTATGGGACGAGCCGCCGCCTCCTCCCAACTCGAAGTAGTTTCGCGACAGCTTCCGAGGTGACCGCCCAGATGCCCGGCCTCGACCGCAGTGCCGACGTGTACCAGCGGCTCCTGAAGGAGCGCATCGTCTTCCTCGGCACCGAGGTGGACGACTCCAGCGCCAACCTGATCTGCGCCCAACTCCTCCTGCTCGCCGCCGAGGACCCCGAGCGGGACATCAGCCTGTACATCAACTCGCCAGGCGGGTCGGTCACGGCCGGCCTGGCCATCTACGACACCATGCAATTCGTCCCCTCCGACGTGTCCACCGTCTGCATGGGCCTGGCCGCGTCGATGGGTCAGTTCTTGTTGTGCTCCGGGACCCCTGGCAAGCGTTTCTCCCTGCCCCACTCCCGCATCCTCATGCACCAGCCCTCGGGCCAGGCCCGGGGTCAGGCCGCCGACATCGCCATCCAGGCCGAGCAGATCATCTACCTGAAGAGGATGATGGCGGAGCGGATCGCCTTCCACACCGGCCAGCCGGTCGAGCGTATCGAGGCCGATTCGGACCGAGACAGATGGTTCACCGCTCAGGAGGCCAAGGACTATGGCTTCATCGACCAGGTCATCGAGCGGGCGGCCGACGTCAGTGAGCCGGCACCGGCCTGATCAGGGGCCCACGCTGGAGCGAGCCGTCTCCGGGAGAACCCGGCCCACCGCTTGATCGGAGGTTCGACCCTCCCACAGCTAGAATCGACCGACGCTCGCTCCTCCCGCGCGGGGACCGGACGCCTGCCCACCCGACATGACTCTGGTTTCCGCATATCGGTCATCCAAAGAGCTGTACCTGAACCTCACCCTTCGCGAGCTGCGGTCCAAGTACAAGCGCTCGTTCCTGGGTTGGGCCTGGTCGCTCGTCAACCCCCTGGCCAACATGGCGGTCTACACCGTCGTGTTCGCCTACTTCCTGAAGGCCAAACCGCCGCCGGGGATCAACGGCCTCGACGTTTACGCCCTGTCGTTGATGTGCGCCCTCCTGCCCTGGAACTTCTTCTCGGCCAGCGTCATGGGCAGCATCGGCACCCTCGTCGGGAACGGCCCTCTGATCAAGAAGACCTACTTCCCCCGCCAGCTGCTGCCCGCCGCCACCGTCGGCGCTGCCCTGGTCACCCACCTGATCGAGATGGGTCTGTTGATCGTCGTGCTGGTCGGCTTCGGCGACTGGCAGGCCGCCACCTTCTTACCGTTCGTGCTGGTGCTGATGGCGGTCAACGTCATGTTCTCGCTCGGGCTCGGGCTGCTCCTCAGCGCCCTGAACGTCTACTTCAGGGATATAGAGCACTTCATGGGGATCGTGCTTCTCGTGTGGCTGTACATGACGCCGATCATCTACCCCATCACCTCCGTCCCGGCCCGCTTCCGTACCCCGTTGAAGGCGAACCCGATGACCGAGATGTCGACGGCCTTCCGCAGCGTGCTCTACTACGGCCGGCTGCCGAGCTGGAGCGCGTTCGTGTACTTCCTGGGCTGGGCCGTCGCCCTCCTGGCCCTCGGATGGTGGGTGTTCAACAAGCTGCAGGACGGATTGGCCGAAGAGCTGTGAGCGACCTTTGGGAGCGAACCGGTGTGGCCGGCAGCTTCGCCGTCGTCGGACGGAGGGAGCTGTGAGCGACCTTTGGGAGCGAACCGGTGTGGCCGGCAGCTTCGCCGTCGTTGGGACGGGGGAGCTGTGAGCGACCTCGGTCGGTTCCACCCTTCCGGGGAGAAGGATTTTTGTGACGCGTTGACCGCAAATAGCGCCGTTAACGCGTCACAGAAAGCCGCTATGGTCACAAAGAGGGAGCTGTGAGCGGTCGGGTGGTGGTGGAGGCCACCAACGTCTCCAAGAAGTTCCGGCTCATCCACGAGCGGAACAACTCGCTGAAAGCGACGATCCTGCGGGGTCGGCGCGTCGTCGCTGAGGACTTCTGGGCCCTCAGGGACGTGTCGTTCGGGGTGAAGCAAGGTGAGACGTTCGGGCTGATCGGGGAGAACGGCTCGGGCAAGAGCACCATGCTCAAGTGCCTCACCCGGATCCTGACCCCCAACGAGGGTTCGGTCCGGGTCGAGGGCAAGGTGTCTGCCCTTCTCGAGCTGGGCGCCGGCTTCCACCCGGAGCTGTCGGGCCGGGAGAACGTGTTTCTGAACGGGGCCATCCTGGGCCTGCCCCAGAGCGAGCTCAAGAAGCGGTTCGACGAGATCGTGGAGTTCGCCGGTGTGGGCGCATTCATCGACGAGCCGGTCAAGAACTACTCGTCGGGCATGTACGTCCGCCTCGGCTTCTCGGTGGCCATCAACGTGGATCCCGACGTGCTCTTCGTCGACGAGGTCCTGGCCGTCGGCGACGAGGCGTTCATGCGCAAATGCAACGACAAGTTCACCGAGCTGCGCCGGGCCGGCAAGACGATCGTCCTCGTCAGCCACGGGATGAGCGCGGTCCAGAACCTTTGTGACCGGGTGGCGTGGTTCTCTCACGGGCAGGTCATGAGGATCGGCCCGCCCAAGGAGGTCATCGACGCCTACACCGACACGGTGACGGTCGACCGCCACGTCGACGAGTACGGGCACCCCCGGTGGGGCTCCGGCGAAGGCCGGATCGTCGGCGTGATGTGGATCGACAGTGACGGGGAGCCGACGAGCCGGCTGCACTGTGGCCAGCCGGCTCTGCTGCGCATGCACTACGAGATGTCCGAACCCATCGAGCGCCCGGTGTTCGCGGTGACATTCCGGACTCTCGGCGGCTTCGAGGTGTCGACCCCCTCGACACGGGACGTGGGCTGCGAGCCCGACAAGCTGGACGGGCCCGGCCACGTCGATCTGCGCTTCGATTCCCTGAGGCTGCTGCCCGGCACCTACGAGGCGTCGTTCTTCCTCAGCGACCACGCCCGGCTGCACGCCTACGACGTGCGCCGCGATCTGATCCGCTTCGACGTGGAGGCAGGCGATGGCCACGAGACGACGGGGGTGGCCGCCCTCGGGGCGCAGTGGACCGTCATCGACGAGTCCTCCCCCTGACCGTGGGATGCGTGGCGGCTCAATAGAGGTCACTTCACCCACATATGTGTGGGTCAACTGACCACAAAAGGACTCGAAGTGCATCGAGCCCCCGACCCGCCCGGGAGAAGCGGAGCTGAGCAGCCCTAGATCGAGCTGATGGCGACGACCGAGTGGAACAGGGGGGCGCTGGACGCCGATCCGTAGAACGGGGCGTTGGCGAAGGCGAAGATGCCGCCGTCTGAGGCGACCATCCAGTAGCCGCCGCCGCTCGGCGTCGACGCCATCCCGACGACCGGTCGGACCAAGGGGAGGTTGCCGGTGGAGCCATAGAAGGGGGCGTCGCCGAAGGCGAAGATGCCGCCGTCTGAGGCGATGAGCCAGTAGCCGCCGCCGTCAGGGGTGGGGGCCATGCCGACGACCGGTCGGACCAGCTGGAGGTTGCCGGTGGAACCGTAGAAGGGGGCGTCGCCGAAGGCGAAGATGCCGCCGTCGGTGGCCACGAGCCAGTAGCCGCCGTGGTCGCGCGTCGATGCCATTCCCACCACGGGACGGTTCAGGCCGATCCCTTCGACCGAGCCGCAGAAGGGCAGGTTGCCGAAGTTGTAGACCCCTCCGTCGTCCTCGGCCATGAGATATCCGTTGGCTGCCCCGCCGAGCGCCGGGCACGAGATCGCCGTTCCCGCGCTACCCGTCAGTTGCGAGTCGTGGTGGAACATGGGCCAGGCTCCGGCCTCGTTGACGACCCCGCCGTTGCTGTTGGCCACCTCGTAGTGGATGACCTCACTGCCGCCCGCCTTGTAGCCGGCGACCGTGATGCCGATGGTCCCGTTGGGATCGTGGGTGACCAGGGCGGCGTTCTGGAACGACAGGTTGTCCGCCCCGGACTGCCAGACCACCTGTCCCGTCTGCCCGTCGAAGATCTGCACCCCGCCCGGGAAGCTGTTCCCGCTGGCGCTGACCACCACCAGATCCTGGTGCCCATTGCCCAAGTCGACCGAGACGATCCCGCCCATGATCCGGCCCAGTGCCGGGGCCTGCCAGATCGGTTGCCCGTTGGATCCGTTGAGCAGCCAGACGGTACCTGGCGCGCCCTGTCCCCGGTCGGTCCCTTCGGCCACTTGGAGCTGGCCGTTGCCCAGGGCGTCGACGAGCGCGGGGCTGGAGCCGGTCAGGCCGTCGAGGGGGGTCTCCCAAGCCCGGTCGCAGTGGCTGTCCATGGCGATCAGCTGGTTGGTGTCCGAGGCCGGTTGCCAGAAGCCTCCGGTGCCCGCCACGATCCCGACCCGGGCGCCGCCGAGGAATTCGCCGACCGCGGGAGATGACTGCACCACCTGGTTGGTGTCCGACTCGCACACCAGGTTGCCGGTGTCGCTCAGGATCCGGATGTGACCACCGTTCGAATACGTCTGGTTGTAGGCGATGCCCGCCGTCGAGTCGCCGCCCTCGATGATCTCGTTGCGCCCGTTGCCGTAGAGGTCGGCGACGGCGGGGGTGGTGAAGTTAGAGTCGGCCTGGAACCAGGGGAAGCCGCCCAGCGGAGTCCACGAGCCGATGCTGATGGCGTCTTGCAGCTGGGCCATGCTCCCCCCGACCGCGGCCGGCTGTCCCTGGAGGGTGCCGATGGCCAGACCGTTCTGCACGCCCACGTTCTGGCTGGGCGATGGCAGCATCGGAACAGTGAGCAACTGCTCCTGGCCGGTCGCCGAGAACCGGGCGTATCCGCTGCCCGGCTGGACGTTGTTGGCCGACGACCCCAGCCCGGCGAACACGGTCGCGCCGAGCGACGACGGCGCCCCATCGACCGGAACCCCACCGGTGTTGGCCGGCCACCCCGCCACCTCCGACCCGTCGGTCAAATGCAAGGCGTAGATGTGTCCCGCCCGGTCACCGACCACCGCCGCCGGGACCGCGTCGAGCGACGCCACCGTGGGCGACGACAGGGCGATAGGACTGTTCCCGTCGGCGATCGGGACGCTCCAGACCTGATTGATCTGTAGGGCCGGGGCCGCCTGTGCCTGCAGCGTCCCCGCGGTGAGGGCCGGAGCCAGGCCGGCCGCTGTCCCGAGCGCAGCCGCGCTGGCCGCCATCGCCGTCCTGAGCCGCCTGTTCATCGTTCCCCTATCGACCTGCTGGTACGGTTACTTGAATGCCGGTACTTGAATGCCGGCAGAGGACTTCGGTGGCACCGCCTCCGTCACCTCCCCATGATCTGTGTATCCGCAAGGCCCTTATGCCCGAATCAGCCGAATTTACCGATTTAGGCGCCGAGGAGGCCCGGCTCGAGCGGGAGGCGCCCGGATACCTGACCCGGGTGAGGCACGCGACGGCGAGACTCGGTCAGCGAGCTGCCGGCCCGACCGATACCCAGGCCGCTTTGGTTGCGGTCGAGGAGCTGGCCCAGATCGACGTGGATGTCCCAACCGGGTCGCGCTACACAGGTGCCCGTCGCCTGAAGACAGCGGTGAAGCAGCTGGTGGGGTGGTACCTGCGCTACGTCGGGGACCAGATCAGCTCCTTCGGCCAGGCCGTCGCCCATCTCGGCGAGCTGCTGGTCCAGCGGACCGAGCAGATCGAGATCCGCACTACCCGACTCGAGGATCGCAGCACCCGTTTGGAGACCGGCTTGGCCGATCTGGCGGACCGGTTGCAGGCGCTCGAGCAGCACCGAGCTGACCGCTCGAGCCCTCCTCGCCGGTAGCGCGACCAAATAGTGCCCTCAGTAATGCGTATAGACCAGTTCGTCCCGAGCTTCGTCAAGCACGACGCCATCAGCAGCCACGTGCTTCAAACCCGCCGGGCGCTCATCGAGGCGGGCTACCAGTCGCGGATCTACTACGAGCACATCGACCGCCGGTTGGCCGGGGAGGCCGAGCCGTTCGATCGGTGTGACCCGACCCCCGATCCGGACCGGGTCATCCTCTACCAGGCATCGACGGACTCGGCCATGGCGGCCTGGCTGGCCGAGGCCGCTCGTGCCGGGCAGCGCGTCGCGATCTACTACCACAACATCACGCCGTCGCGTTACTTCGCCCGCTGGGAACCGAGGGCAGCTCGCAGCATGCAGACGGCCCGGGGTCAGCTGGCTGAGCTCGCCTCGTCGACCGGCCTGGCGCTGGCCGCGTCCGCCTACAACGAGGCCGAGCTCATCGAGCTGGGCTACCCGCAGACATCGGTGTGCCCGCTGCTCATCGATCTGGGGGACCTCCACCGGCCCCCGGATGCACGGGCGCTGAAGCGGCTCCGGGCCGTGACCGGACCTCGCTGGTTGTTCGTGGGTCGCGTCGCGCCGAACAAGTGCCAGCACGACGTGATCGCCGCCTTCGCGCTGTACCGGCGCCTGTACTCGCCGTCCGCCCGCCTGAGCCTGGTCGGCGCGGTCACCGCACCGCGTTACCTTCGGGCCCTCGAGGCCCTGGTCGAAGAGCTCGAGTTGGGTGACAGCGTCGACTTCGTCGACTCGGCCCCGTTCCCCGAGTTGCTCGCCCACATGCACGCGGCGGACGTGTTCGTGTGCATGTCGGAGCACGAAGGATTCTGCGTGCCGGTCATCGAGGCCATGGAGCTGGGGCTCCCGGTCGTCGCCTACGGGGCGGCCGCCGTGCCGGAGACCGTCGGCCCGGCCGGGATGCTGGTGGCCGACAAGGACCCGCTGGCTGTCGCGGGATCGGTTCACGCCTTGTTGTCTAGCGACCGGACCCGGCGGGAGACGATCGACGCCGGCCGGGACCGGGCCGGTCGGTTCGCCCTCGATCGGACCTCTGCGCGGTTGCTGTCCGAGCTGGCCCGTTTTACCGGGCCTGGCTTTGATCCGGCAGCCGAGGTGCCGAGCGAGGTCTCATGAGCCGGGCGCTGGGCAACCCCTC
>JAFAWZ010000276.1 GCA_019241495.1 Acidimicrobiales bacterium
TCGGTGAGTCGGGTTCGATTGGATCTACCCCGGCCGTCCAGAACGCCGTCATCGATGCCGTGTCGTATCTGGGGGTCAGGCACATAGACCTGCCGCTCACCCCAGAGAAGGTGTGGCGAGCCATGAGGGGAGCATGATGGCGGGCCGTTACGTGATCTATGGAGCTGGGGCGATCGGTGGAGTGCTGGGCGCCCGCCTTCACGAGCACGGCCGTGATGTGACGCTCATCGCGAGGGGTGCCCATCTCGAGGCCGTCCGAAGCGATGGGCTCAGGATGGAGACGCCTGACGGTCCGGTGGTGTCGCGAATACCCGCGGTCGGGAATCCCGCTGAAGCGGAGATACGAACCGGCGATGTGGTCGTGTTGGCTATGAAGGGTCAGGACACCGGGGAGGCATTGGAACAGCTGCGAACCGTCGCACTGAGGGATGTGACGGTCATGTGCACCCAGAACGGCGTGGAGAACGAGCGGATGGCCCTCCGGTTGTTCCCCCGTGTCTACGGCGTCAGGGTGAGCATCCCGGCCTCGCATCTCGAGCCGGGCGTGGTCCTGGCTCATGGCAGTCCCTCCACGGGGATCATCGACTTGGGCTGTTACCCCCACGGTGCAGACGAACGGGCAGCGGAGATCTCCGGCGAGCTCCAGAAGGCCACCTTCGACAGCCGGGTCTACCCGGACATCATGCGCTGGAAGTACTGCAAGCTCCTGGGCAACCTCGGCAACGCGGTCGAGGCGGTGTGTGAGCCAGGTGAGCATGTCCGGTCAGGTCGGCTGACACGTCTGGCTCGAGACGAGGGTATGGCGTGCCTGCGGGCGGCCGGTATCGATTTCGCGACCGATGACGAGGATCGAGATCGGCGTCGGGGAGTGTTCACCCTGGCTGAGGTGGGCGGCCAACCCCACGTCGGGGCGTCGTCGTGGCAGAGCCTGAGACGGGGTTCGGGCCGGATCGAGACCGACTTCTTGAACGGGGAGATCGTCCTGTTGGGCCGGCTCCACGGGGTGGCCACGCCTGTCAACGAGACTCTGACCCGACTGGCGGTGGGACTGGCCCACGACCACCGTGGCCCGGGTGCCTACAGCGAGGAGGAGGTGCTCAGCCTGGCGGGTGCCGGCGCGTGATCGGGCCAGGAACCATCAGCTCGATGCGGGTCCCGTGAACATGGGGATGGTCGGTGTCCAGATAGAGCACGCTGAGCGTGCCGTCCGGGCGGAACACCCGAGCGTCGGCTCGATGCCCGAGTTGGAGCAGACTTGCGGCCTGGGCTTCGAAGCCCTCCTGCCAGACACCGATGTGGTGGAGCCCCTGGTACTGCGGAGACCACAATCCGGTGGGCTGGGCTTGGATCAGCTCCAAATAGGGTGGTCCCTCGTCGGAGTAGACGAAGGTCATCTCCTTGGTCGCCCGCTGACCGAGGTCCTCGATGTCGGCAGCATAGGTGAGCGGCTCGGCGAAATGCAGACCGAATAGCTCCGAGAAATCGGCGATAGCCACCTGGATGTCTTCGACGACTATCCCGATATGCCAAACAGTAGAAGCGGTCACGGCGGTCGCCTTTCTGTCGGAGGGATGTTAGTGCCTGCGACCGGACCTGAGTAAACGAAGAGGAGGCGGCGGCATCACTGTCACGTCAGAACACTCTTGGCGGCACTGGGCAATTCGGCTCAGGGTGAGATGCCGCAGCCTCCTCTCTTCGTCCAAGTAGTCCGGTCGCAGGCGCTTAGTGCGGCGGGCGCTTACCATCCGATCAGGCGCTAGCTTCAGAAGCATGGAGCTGTGGCACAACCCGAAGTGCTCGAAAAGCAGAACCGCCAAATCCATCCTGGATCAGCGCGGGGTCGAGTATGTGAAGAGGCGCTACTTGGAGGATCCTCCTGACGTCGAGACGTTGGATCGCGTGCTCGTCTGGCTCGGGAAGGAGCCATGGGAGATAGTGAGGATGGGCGAAGACCGGGCCAAGGAGCTACGGCTGGGCGATCGGGCCCACGACCGTGCGGAGTGGCTTTCCTTGCTGGTTGCCAACCCGATCCTGATAGAGCGGCCGATCCTCGTAGCTGGGGAGGGCCGAGCCGTGGTCGGCCGCCCGCCGGAGGCGGTCGAGTCACTCCTGTGAAGGAACAGGTCGGGTGATGGAACGGCTCGGCCATCCGTGGACTCCCGTGGCATGAAGCCCTCCCGTACCGCCGCACACCGCCACGAGCACGTCGTCGGGTCGGGGTACCACGTGCACCTGTCCTTGGCGGTCCACCTTGTCGAGCTCTTCGAGGACCCTTTGGTGAGGTGGAGGAAACCAGGAGAGCGGCAGGGCGGCATGCTCCCAGATCAACCGGTTGACCTCCGCCATGTCGGGAACCGCTCTAGCGACGATCTCAGCCCAGGTCGGGCATAGGGCGACCAGCATCTCGCCATGGCCGGGTCCGATCGTCGTTGGCGTGGCGGGGTTGGCCATGGCCTTGCCGATGACGGCGAGCAGAGTCTCCGAATCCCGGGCCGTGACATCGACGATGTCCAGCGTTCCCTGCGCCGCGAAGATGGTCAGGGCGTCGCCTGGGGTGCCTCGCCGCTCCGACAGAGGAGGCCACGGGGAGCGCTCTTCCCATTCCCCGAAGACCAAGCCGGTTACCCGGGCGGGTTGGCCGAAGACGCTCCAGGAGCTGTCGCCCGGTACCTGACCGAAGACGTTCTTGACGATGAGCTGCACAGCCCGCCCGACGGCGGGTCCGGCACCGCCGCCCCCACCGAGACACCCGAACCCGTATCGGATGTCGAGCTGATCCCGCTGGGACCCGTTGATGACCATGGCTATCGCGGCGCTCTCGGTGGTCGCACAGATCCCGTCGAGACGGAACCCCGGGTCGGTCATGGCGCTCACGGCGCTGCAGAGGAGAGGCATGGCGGACGCCGGGGCCCCAGCCGCGACGGCCCAGTAGGCGATGTCGGCGGCCGTGCATCTGGCGTTCAGGAACGGGACCTCGCCCACTACCGCGTCGCCAGCCGTCTGGCCGGCGCGGACGAAGCTGTCGAGAAGGTCGTCTGTAACCGACAGCGTGGGTAGGCCGTCGCCTTGGAGACCGCCGGCCTTGGGCATTACGGCGGGGAGCTATCGGCGGTCACGGCGGTAGGCGGCCATACGGGCGATCTTTCCGTGCTCTGTCATGGTGAACACGTCCACGACATGGGTATGGTCCTCTTGGCCTGGTACTTCCGCTTCTATCTCGACGATGACATTGAGCCCGTCAACCGTCCAGGACAGGTCGACATAGTGGGGGTGGACCGATGCGACGTGATTGGCGTAGTGCTTACGCACGTCGTCTAGTCCTTGGATGATCTGGGTGTTGGGCGGGATGGGCAAGAAGACCGCGTCCCGGTCGTAGAGGTCGGCGATGGTGGCGGTGTCTCCGCTGCTGGCCGCCTGGAGATAACGCTCCGCGACGCTTCTCGACATCGATCCCATGTTCCGCCATGATTCGGCGTCGAGACTAGGGAGCGGCCGCCGTTCGTCTCTGGATTGGCGGGTGTAGGCAGCCATGCGGGCTATGTGGCCGTCCGCGGTCATGGTGAACAGATCGATGATGTAGGTCTTCTCTTGGCGCCCGGGTGCGGAGGCGACGATCTCGACAAAGACGTTGTTCCCGTCGACAGCCCAGAAGAGCTCGTCGAAGTGCGGATGCACGGACCTCACATGAGCGTTGTAATGGGCGGCGATGGCGTCGCGGCCGTGAATGGCGGTCGACCCCGAGGTGCCGGGCAGGAACTCTGCATCGGTCGCGTAGAGCTGACCGATGGCGTCGGTGTCGCCTTTGGAGGCGGCATCCAAGTACTTCTCGGCGACGAGCCTGGCGTTCGTGTCGGTCATCTCAGGTAACCCGCTCCTTCTTTTTTCCGTACACCTTCTCGGCTGGTTCCATCCCAACAGCCTCTATGTATACTCGCCTCGATAGACAGGGAGGTGTGTCGTGGATCGCATTACCGTTCTCAGCCCGGTGCCGCGTCCGGTGGTTGCTGACCTGAATCCAGGTCCGAGTGTCGACCGGTTGCAGGGCTTGACGATCGGGCTCCGTACAGAGTGGATATGGCCCGCTTATCACGTGATCGCTGATGAGTGGCAGCGTTCCTTGGAGGCTGAGGGTGCCAAGGTCGTGAGGTACAAGGCCACGAATCGATTGGAGAGCGGTGGGGACAGCGTCGAGAAGGGCTTGGAAGAGTTCCTCGGCGAGGTAGATCTGGCGGTGGTCGGCCTAGGTAATTGAGGCTCGTGTACCTCTTGGGTGGTCCACGACACAGTGGAGGCGCTCAAGAGGGGTAAGGCGGCGGTCGCCGTCATTACAGAGGAGTTCGAACATCTTGCCGGCGTGGTGTCGTCTCGAGCTGGTTGGCCGGGGATGCGTACCCACCTGCTTCCATATCCGCTGGTCGACCGGCCCGATGACGAGTTGAAGGAGATTGCCCATGAGCATTTTCGAGGACTCCTGCGGTCCTGCGGGATGCCCGGTTGAGTGGCTGATCAGCGACACCCTGGAAGTCGACCCTGATCCAGAGGTTTTCAACGCATACGCGCTGGAGCAGGGCTGGAGCGATGGGTATCCAGTGGTGCCGCCGACATCCGCCCGGGTGCGGCGCTACATAGAGGCCTCGGGCGCTCGCCCGAGCGCCGTGCTGGGTGTGCTGCCTCCCACCAGCACGGTCTGCACGGTCGAGAATGCCGCCGTCAATGCAGTTCTGGCGGGGGCCCGACCGGAGGCGATGCCGCTGATCTGCCAGGCGGTGCAGCTTCTCGCCGAGGAGGACATGGCGATGATGGGTGCGGCCACGACCACCAACGCGGCTGCCCCTGTGATCATGCTCAATGGCGAGCTTCGGGACCGTTTGGCCATCCCGTACCAGGCCGGGTGCATGGGGGGCACGGCCACGGCCGGCACGGCCATCGGGAGGGCACTTCGTCTCATCATGCGGAACGTCGGGGGGGAGAGGATCGGCACCAGCTCGAAGTCGGTGTTCGGCCAGCCGGCCCGGGTCACCGGACCTGTCTTCGGCGAGTGGGAAGAGCGCTCACCGTGGGCGCCGTTCAGCGTGCGGCAAGGAGCGGGATCGGACGCCATCAGTGGGTTTGTCACGACCGGTACCGAGGACGTGGTCGACATCACCTCGGTGAACGGGACCGAGCTGGCCCAGATGCTCGGCCGCTCCCTGGCCTATCCGGCCCAGGCGATCGTCATCAGCCAGGCCGGAGGGGAATTGCTGTTGTGCCTCTGTCCTTCCTGGGCGGCCATGCTCGGATCCACCTTCCCCGATGTACAGGATCTTCAGCAGAGCCTCTGGGAGCACGCCGTCATCCCGCGGAGCTTCTTCCCGGACCGCTACTCGGATCAGCTCGAAGGCCGGGGTTTGTTCGACAAACGAGGTGATGTGCTGGTCGTGCCTGAACCGCGGAACATCCATGTGGCGGTCTGTGGGGGCATGGCCAACCTGCACGCCACCCTCTTTCGTGGATTCGGCCCGCACCAAGTCATCACCCGACCGCTCACCCTCCTGCCCTGGAAGCACACCGAACCGGCGCACGCCGGTTGACCAACCGAGTCGGGTCGGCGTAGGTGGCGATCCAGCCTGCGGCCGTCGGGTTGTGCCTTCCTACCTTGGTGGCCGACCTGACCCGCTGCAGTGAGGAACAGTTCGACGCCATGGCTCGGGCCGCGTCGTGGGCCGGCGTGGCAGACGTCGACATGTTCGCCTCCCATCTGGTTCAGGTGGCACGACAGGTGGATCCGGCAAGCCTGCCGAGCGCCAGCAGCCTGTCCGAGACGATCGGGCTGATTCGCGACTCGATCGCCGCCACGGGGGACTCGCTCGACGATGGTTCGGTGGGGCGCCTGGCGCAGCGGCTGACCGCTGCCGGAACCCAAGTCCGAGCGGTCGAGGTCGCCTCCTGCTGGGCGATGGGAGACAACGAGGCCAGCCGGCGGGAGGCCGATCACTTGGTCGCCGTGGCAGAACTGCTCGGAGCCCCGCTGGTCGTGGCCTGCTGCGTGGATCCCGATGTGGAGCCGGCCCTGGCAGTTGCCGGACTTGGTGCACTGGCGGACCGAGCTGCCGCGTCCGGGCGTCGCGTGTGTGTGGAATGGCTCCCCTACGCAGGCATCAACCACTTCCGACAGGTCGACCAGCTGATCCGGGCGGTCGGCAGGCCAAATGTCGGCTTCCTGATCGATGCCATGCACTGGCACTATCAGGAGGGAGGCCCGGACTGGGCCGGTCTGGCCGCCATCGAACCCGGATCCATCTTCTTCATCCAGCTGTCCGACGCCCGAC
>JAFAWZ010000218.1 GCA_019241495.1 Acidimicrobiales bacterium
ACGTCCGGCCTCGACCCGGTCGCGAGCAGAGAGGTCCACGAGCTGATTGCAACACTCAAAGACCGCGGCGTGACCATCTTTCTGACCACCCACCGCCTCGAGGAGGCCGAGCGGCTCTGCCATCGCGTCGCCATCCTCAACACGACCATGCGCCTGGTCGGACGCCCCGACGAGCTGCGCGCCGGGCTGTTCAAAAGAAGCATCGAGGTGCGGTTACGGGCCAAGCTCGCCGATCCCTCCGGCGCGTTCGCCGCGGTACCCGGGCTCGAGACATGGGCGGCGTCGGCACACGGATCGTATCTTTTGACCGTCTCCGATCCCGACGCTGCGACCCCAGCGTTGGCCCGGGCCCTCGTACACGCTGGCGCGGACATCCTTTCGATCACCGAGTCTCGCCACTCCCTCGAAGATGTCTATCTGGAGCTGGTCGACGAAGATGTGGAGGCGAAGCGGCGATGAGCTTCAGCTGGGCCCGCGTCGCAGCAATCCTCCAGAAGGAGTTGCGCGACTATCGCCGCAACCGCTTCGTCGTGGTCTTCACCATGTCGGTCCTGCCGCTCATACTCGTCCTCGGGACGACGATCCAACTGTTTACGATCAAAGGATCGATCTCGAACACCAAACTGGATAACCGCATCGGGATCTCCCTGCTGTACATGTTGGTCGTGCCCGCCGTGATCCCTTCGATCCTCTCGGCCTACTCGGTGGTGGGAGAACGCGAGCAAGGCACGCTCGAACCGGTCCTCACCACCCCTATGTCCCCTGAAGAGTTCCTCGTCGGCAAGGCGCTGGCGGCTTTTCTTCCCGCCGTCGTCCTCGCCTATGTGATCTTCGGAGTGTTCCTTGGAGCCACTGCCCTCTTCGCCGACCAGGTCGTCTCCTCTGCTGTGTTCCAACGGAACCACGTCCTCGTCCAGTTGCTCTTTACCCCGCTCATCGCTGGATGGTCGATCTGGGTAGGCATTGCGCTCTCCACCCGCCTCAGCGACATCCGGGCGGCCCAGCAGCTCGCCGTGTTTGCCAGCCTCCCACCCCTCAGCATCATCGCCCTCATGTCGTTCAACGTCTTGTCCCCCTCGGTCGGGCTCGCCCTGGGGGTTGGCGCTGCCCTCCTCCTCATTGATGGGCTGGCGTGGCGTGTGGTGGCGGCCATGTTCAATCGGGAATACCTCGTCACTAGTAGACGGGTATAAACGACCAGACGAGAAGGAGGTCGGTCGATGGCGGCGAACCTGCGGCTGGTCAGAGAGGGATTCGGTCTCGAGCTTCGGCGTGGCACCTTTCACGTCCTGCTCGACGGCAGCGAGGTGGGAACGATCGAATGGCGCGAGACAGTGGAAGTGCCACTGGATCCGGGTCATCACACACTGCAACTCGGTGCGGGTCGATATACCAGTCGACTGAGCTCCTTCCATGCGGCCGAGGGAGAGATGGTCAACTTCCGGTGCAACGGCGCCCGGATCTGGCCCGTCTACCTTGCGTCCATCTTCAAGCCTGACTTGGCAATCACGCTAAAACGCACGTGAATGGAGCTCTTCGAGCTGCTGCATTGCGCTGCCGATGTAGCGCGGCTACCCAGCGTGGTCGCTCCTGACGGTACCGCTCAAAGCGAGCCGGTCACTGCTCCCGCTTCATCGGGTCCGCTGGCTTCCAGGCTCAAGCCCAAACAGGGACAGCCGGTAGGAGCGACTCCATCAACCGGAGACCACACGTATGGAGCCCCAAGGTATGTGGGGCATGGTGTAGTAGTCGGCTGTGGCTCCCAACCCAGGGTACGGGTCTCCCGTGCCCGCTTCAGGAGTCTGGAAGCCGAACGCCATCGAAGCACCTCCCGTATCGCCACAGAACGCGCCATAGGTCTGCAACGCCCGGCCGACCATCAGCTCGATGGGCGTGATCCCCGGGATGGCAGCCAGATTGATCGACGGATCGAGCTGGATCCGAGCCCCTTCAGGGAGGCACGGCTGGCCATGGGATCCATCCGTCTTCACCGCCGGCGCCACGAACGCGCCGCTACAGGTGATCGAAGATGAGAACTTCATAGCGTGAGGGATGGTTCCCGAGGCCAGGTCAGCGATGGTGGTTAGCGCAGCGAGCATCGATATGCCCGATCCGGTGCCCGCCGGACCTCCGTAGATCGAGGTGTTTCCCTGGCCGGTGGCATCGACGACCGCTCCCCATGACGCGGAGACCGTCGAACCGCCGTGGTACTGCCAGAGCTCATACGACAGGTGGGTGGCCGGATCCACTACGACCAGCTCGCCGTCGCTGCCCGCGCTGGCGACCGCGTCCGGCGGAATGGGAACCAGCTGGCGCGACAGGTCGCACGTCCCCCAGTTCATGGTGCACGTCACGTTGTAGCGGGGCGTGTTGGCAGTTACGTCGGTGAAGACCGGGTTGCCATACGCATAGATGTCAGCGGCTGGCCCGGACGCCAGGGTAGACGTGAGGGCGGTGCTGCCCTGGCTCCACGCCGCCGAGGACAGGGGCTGCGTGAAAGCCGACCCGGCGAAATACTGGTTCGGCACCGGAGCAGGGCCTGCGGAGGCGGCGGGGACCGACGGGGCCGGAGCAGCCGTAGTGGCTGGGACGGTGGGGGCCGGAGCAGCCGTAGTGGCCGGAGCAGCCGTAGTGGCCGGGACAGCGGAAGCCGAGACTGCGGAAGCAGGGACGGTGGTGGCAGGGGCCAGAGTCGTGGCTGGAACCGTCGTTGCCGGCGAGGTTGTCGCCGGAACAGTGCTCGATTGGGGCAAAATGGCCACGCTCAACGGCGTCGAATGTCTACGGGCCGTCGCCGACACTTGGCCGCGAGACGACCGAGCCGGGGGGTCGAAGGAAGGGAGCACCTGGCGGACACCTATCCCCGTCGGCACCTGGAAGCTGAAGCAACCAGTGGTCTGTGCCCCAGGAGGCAGCCGCAGCCGAACAGATTGGAAGTTTCGACAACCTTGAACCTGATCGTTAGAAGGGGCGAACGTGCCCCCGTTGGTGCCGACCAGAGCCAGGTCCTGACCTACATCCCGATCGAGGTCCTGGCGGCCGGAGTTGGTGATCTGGACCTGGATGGCAACCACCCGCTTATCGGGTTGGACCGAGACCGGGACCTTCGTCCCCGGTGCCGGATCGAGCAGGCCCATGCTGCCCAGCTGGATCTGGGCAGCCTTACTCGAACCGTCTGCTAGAGCTTTACCTATCTCCCTCGGCACGCTCGTGCCCTCGAACGCGCCGGCTGCCGTCACGACGGACAGGATCACCGCGGAGGCGATCAGGGTTCGGGTGATCCCGAGCCGGACCGTGCGGCCCAGCGACGGCTTGATGTGGCGTGGCCGACGGAACCGCGCGAACAGGCGGCGGCACGCCTTGGAAGACAATGAGGTCGGGGATCCCTTGAATCTACGTGACGCCTCATTGGACCACGACGATCCATTCCAATACCGGATCCTGGTCAGGTCGGCGGGGTCGGGATACCACCCTGGACGTGGTTCTTCGCCGTGTTGTTCCAACATGTGATCATCAGCCCCTTTCGGCTAGCAGGCAGCAGGCGTGGGGGAAGTTTCGAACTGCTCCATCGGGGGCCAGATGCCGGTTAACCAGCGGTGAGCACTCGCCGAGCATCTCTCAGCGAGCCGACGTCGTCTTTGACGCCATCGACCGATTTGATCGATATGAGGTCAGGCGCAGCCAACCTCGTGGCACCCAACAGGGCGGTGTTGGGGGGGAGATTGTAGAGAGGTCCGGCGATCGACACCAATTCCCTGGTCAGCCCGCTGAACCAAACACTGTTCAAACGTCGGGCACGTCGATGACAGGGTCGTCGGACCAACATTTCTGCGCCAGTGTCTGATTTGGACAGATCAGCGTGCGGCAGGCGTTCTCACACCCCGCCGCCGTCCACGCGCAATGTCGCGCCAGTCGTGAACGACGCCGCATCGCTGGCCAAGTAGAGGACGGATCCCACGATCTCCTCAGGTCTACCTGGACGACCCAAGGCCACCTCCTTGGCTCGACCGTGGTGAATCGCCGGCGCAGCTTCGGCTACATCCGTGTGGAACGGTCCAGGCATGACGCAGTTGACCCGGACGTCCGGAGCGAAGGCATGGGCCAGGCCGATCGTGATCGCCACAAGACCACTCTTCGCGGCATCGTATGGGACTCGGTGGGGCCGGGGCCGGAGAAGGCCCGAACTACTCCCTATGTTGATGATCGATCCTCTGCCCCGCGCCATCATGCGCGTTCCGAGCAGCGCGCACAGGCGGAATGGCCCTTTGAGGTTGACGCCTATGACTTTGTCCCACAAAGCCTCGGTGACCGTGTCCACTGATTCGTACAGCGGTGACATTCCAGCGTTGTTGACGAGAATATCGACTGGACCAAGCTTCGCTTCGACGTCTTCGACCAGGCCGTCGATCTCGTCCCAATGGCTGATGTTGCAGCCGAATCCCGAGACCTCGCCCCCGGTCGACCGGGCCAACTCGGTGGCCCTGGCATCCGAAACCTCCAAACGCCGGCCGACCAAGGCAACGCGTGCGCCCGCCTCACTCAGCCCGCGGCAGATCTCGTATCCCATACCCCGGGTTCCTCCGACCACGAGGGCGGTCCGGTCGGCCAACGAGAACCACTCCAGAGTTGTCGACATGTCTCCCCCTCGCGTTTCTGGATGGTGATCACCTCCCGGAGCCGGTCACTGCGGGTTCGGATTCTGCCATAGGCATCGGGATCACCGGCCCGACGGCGAACACCCAACCGACTTGACATTAGGGTGCAGGATCCCGACGTTGTCTTCCGGGCACTGGCCGACCCGACTCGCCGGTCGGTACTGGACCGCCTGCGGGAGCACACCGGTCAGACCTTGGGTGAACTGTGCGAGCCGCTGCAGATGGCCCGCCAATCGGCGACCCAGCACATTGACTTGTTGGAGGCCGCCAACCTCGTCAGCACGGTGCGCCAGGGACGGGAGAAGCTGCACTACCTGAACCCCATTCCGATATGGGAGATCCACGAGCGCTGGATTGAAAAGTTCGAACGACCACGGGTCCGCGCTTTGCGCGCCATCAAACATCGAGCGGAGGAGACCACCATGGCAGATCGACCCAATTATGTATACGTAACCTACATCGAGGCCTCGGCCGAACGAGTTTGGGAGGCCCTCACCGATGCACGCCTAACCGCTGAGTACTGGGGCCATAGCAACGTTTCCGACTGGAAGCCCGAGTCGCCTTGGGAGCATCAGCGCGTCGATGGCTCCGGCGTTGCAGATGTGGTTGGCACGGTGCTCGAGGCCGAGCCACCTCGGCGGCTGGCCATGACCTTCGATACCCCCGGTGTAACTCCCCCGGAGGGTCCGTCGAAGGTGACCTTCACCATCGAGGCCTACGAGCGGATCGTCAAGCTCACCGTCACCCACGAGAACTTCACCGATGATTCATCTGAGGCGATCTCCGCTGGCTGGCCCGCCGTGTGCGCCAACTTGAAGTCCCTACTCGAGACGGGACACGTCCTGCCCACTCCTCCGTGGGAGATGCACGACCAATTGCGCGCCGCCCAGATGGCGGCCAACGACCGCCGCGCCGGGCGCCGTTGACGACAGCCATCCTTGGTTGCCCCTCGGGGTGTCTATCCGATCGACCGCCGGCGATCAAAGTACGAGCTCATGCCATAGCCGCCGACTGGCCGAGCCTGGAGCACATCGTGACGACCTTCTCCGGCGCTGGGTTCGCCCACAACCACGTCGTCACGGTGCGAGAGGAACGCTGGCCTGACCTGCAACGAATACGGGACTTCGCGCTGGGGATGCGGAACACAGATTCGGCCCTCGCGCCGATCTCCGATGCTGACTTCGCCGCAGGACTCAGAAATCTCGACGCGGCGATCGCACGAGGCGAACGGCCCCGGCCCGAGGGAGTGGATCTGCTCGTCCTGACCTAGCGACCTGCCTGATTTCGACAGGGAGTGTGGGCTGTCTGTGTCTCCACGTCATTCGACGACGAAGGCGCCGTGCATGCCCATCTCGGCATGTCCGGGCATCGGGCAGAGGTATTGATACGAGCCGGGCGTCACGGCAGTGAAGCTGATGTCGCGGGCGCCCTGGCCAGCCGCGGTGGGATTCCCGATAGGTCCCGCCGCCGATCCCGGGAAAGCCGGAGCAGACGACGGGCGGAACACAAATGGCGGCTGGTCAGAAGTAACCACGAAGGCGTGAGCTTCGTCGCTGTCGGCGTTGATGAACTCCAGGTTGACCTGAGCACCTTGGCGAACGATCACGGTCGGATTCACCAGACCGGCGATTCGGAAGGTCATGTCCGGGTTGTCCGGAGGGGCGGCTTCGACGAACAGAGCGACCGTCATGGTCGAGACGGTCACCCGGTCGGTGCAGGCGTCTACGGTGGCTCCAATCGGGACCTGGTCTCCCAATTGACGCACGCGGCCGGCGGAAACCTGGAGCGGAGCGTTGCCGGCCATGACCGAGCCAGCTTGGCGCCCGATCATCATGCCCAACGAGGCGTCGGGCGAGCTCATGTCGATCTGTGGTGACGGCCTTGGAGGGCAGCCGCGAGGTGCAGTACTTGCGGTGGGATCGTTCGAGGACCGGGGCGCTGAAGACCGGGGCGCTGAGGTCCGGGGGGCTGAGGTGCGGGGGGCTGAGGTGCGGCGGTGTGATCCGGCGGTATCCCGGCCTATGACCAGGCCGGCGCCAACCAGGGCCATCGTCACTACGGCAGCCGCTACGACGACTCTCCAGGTGACTCGGCTCGGCATCGGGTTCAGCTGCGCCGGTACAGGTTCGTCGTCCGAGGAGGGATGTGTCATGGGCTCCACGATGAGAGACGCCGCCTGAAGAGCCCTTGAAGGTCAGCGGCGGAAGCCGGAGGGTCTTCAGGGTTCTCTCAAGTTCGAGGTAGAGGATGGAAAAAGTGCGGATCCTGCTCGTAGAGGACGACGAGTTGCTGGCTGCTTCTCTCGGGCGCAGCCTGCGGGCCGAGGGTTACGCCGTTGACATCGCTGGTGACGGCCTCCTCGGGCTGTACCTGGCCGGCGAGAATGACTACGACGCGGTGATCCTCGACGTCCTGCTCCCAGGCATGAACGGCTACAGGCTCTGCAGCGGGCTGCGGGCGCGGGGTCAACAAGTCCCGGTCCTGATGCTCACCGCCAAAGGCGGTGTCTACGACCAGGAGGAAGGGCTCGACACCGGAGCCGACGACTATCTGGTCAAACCGGTCCGCTACCCGGTGCTGCTCGCTCACCTGCGCGCCCTGTTGCGACGCGGCCCCGCCCGGCTCCCGCCTGTTCTGGTGCATGGACGGGTGGTAATGGACCCGGGCCGCCACCGGTGTCTCTCCGGTGACGACGAAGTGGACCTCACTCCAAGAGAGTTCGCTTTGTTGCGATATCTCCTCTCGTACCCCGGCGTCACCCACACCAGTCGCGAGCTGCTCGATCACGTGTGGGGCGAGCACGACTCGGGGGACATAAACGTCGTCCAGGTCTATGTGAGGGCCTTGCGCCGCAAGCTCGACCCGCCCGGTCGCGAATCGGTCATAGAAACGATCCGCGGCGTCGGCTACCGCCTGGCCGATGTCAACTAACGCCTCGGCAGCCGTTGTCGACACCGCCTGGCTACCAGAGTCACTTTTAGGTTGGCGTCCCGGCCTGCGGTTGCGCTACGCCGCGATGGCCACCGTGTTCGCGGCCGTTACCTTCACTGCCGGGGGAGCCGTGGCGCTCCGCCTCTACCACGACAACCTCGTCTCCACTGTCGAGACCAGCGTTCACAGCGCGGCCCGCGCCATCGCGGCCGCCGTCCATCGAGGTCCGCTCCCCGACCCCATCCCGATGCCCGTAGCCTCCGGGGTACCTCGTGTCCAGGTCCTCGACGCGGCCGGCCGGGTCATCAGCGGCGATCCTGCCTCGGCTGACGCACCTCCGATGACCCGGCTGGCGGGCATCTCGCTCAACACGGTTAGAACCGTGTCTGAGCCAACCAACCTCCCAGAGCACCACGCCGCGGTCACGGCCCTGCTGACGACCGGATCGTCCGGCCCGCTCACAGTAGAGGCCGTCGGCTCCCTCGACGCAGCCGACGCCAAGACCTCCACTGCCATCCAGCTGAGTGCTCTAGCCGGCGGGATCTGCCTCGCCGTCATCGGGTTGGTGGCGTGGGTCACCACTGGCCGCACGTTGCGGCGAGTCGAGCGGCTCCGAAGCCAAGTCTCGACCATCACCGCCACCGAGGATCCCGCCGGCCGGGTGCCTCAATCAGGCCGCGACGAGCTGGCTCGACTGGGCGTCACCCTCAACCAGATGCTGGCCACCCTGGCCCGCTCGGCCGAGCGCCACAAGCGGTTCGCCGCGGACGCCGCCCACGAGCTGCGCACCCCCATTGCCGGACTGAGCGCGGCCATCGACCTCGCCTGCTTCCACCCCAAGACCATCGACCAGGCCACCTGGACCGCCGAGCTGGCCGAAGGCCACCGCCGTCTCGGGCATCTCGTGGACGACCTCCTCGAGTTGGCAAGCCTCGACGGTGACGCCCCGAAGCTTCGACAGCCGACCAACCTGGCCCACATCGTCACCGACGGGACCCGACGACCCGCTCCGCCGGGCGTCGACCTGCAGGTAGGAACCGCCCAGCCGGTGGTTGTCCTGGGAGATCCGCGCCAGCTCGCCCGCATCCTCACCAACCTGGTCGACAACGCCCTGCGTCACGCCCAACGCACCGTCACGCTCCATGTCATCGGGACGAACGGCTACGCGGTGCTGAGCGTGACCGACGATGGACCAGGCATCCCGGTAGCGGACCGACAACGCATCTTCGACCGCTTCGTCCGGCTGGACGGGCATCGCGCCCGGCCCGGAGGCGGAAGCGGTCTCGGGCTCGCCTTGGTCCACGACATGGTCGCCGCCCACGCCGGCACCGTCACCGCGACCGGATCGGCTTCTGGCGGGGCAACTTTCATCGTGCGCCTACCCCTCGCCCCCACTCCGACCACCGACACATAAATACCGCCAATGCGCGGTTTCACTACCGTCCGGTGGTGGGCCCGGTGTCTACGCGGCTTCGGTGACGAAGTCGATCAGCGACTCGACCGCCCCGACCAGAGCCGGTTCCAGGTCGGCGTAGGTGCGCACCTGGCCGAGCAGCCGTTTCCACAGCCGGCCCGGAGACGGCTCCCCGAAGGCGTCGCATATGCCCTGCTTCCAAGGCACGTCCTTGGACACCGACGGCCATTCGCTCAGGCCGAGTACCGATGGGCGGATGGCTTGCCAGACGTCCACGTAAGGTGTGCCCTCGATCAGCACGTGGGGTTGGGCCAAACGGGCGGCTATCCGCGACTCCTTGGACCCGGGTACCAGGTGGTCGACGAGGATTCCGAGGCGGGCGTCCGGACCGGGTTCGAACTGCTCGATGGCATGCTCCAGGTGATCTATCCCCTCCAGCAGCTCGACCGCGATGGCGTCGACTCTGAGATCGTCGCCCCAGACCTTTTCCACCAGCTCCGCATCGTGCAACCCCTCCACGAACAGGCGACTGGCCCGGGCCGGGCGAGCTCGAGAGGGACCGGTCGAGATCGAGCCCGAGGCAGTGCGGACAAGAGCCGGCTTCCGGCTCGTCCCTGTCTCCGAGCGGGGACGCACGAGAGTCGCCCGCGAGCCGCCGACGACGAAGTCTCCCCCTCTCAGAGGAAAATGGCGTTCGAGGCCGGTATTACGGGACCTGAGGACCACGCCCCCTTCGTCGATCCCGCAGACGGTTCCGGTGAAGCGCGAAGCCATGTGGGTCACGACCAGCCCTCCGACCGCCTCCACCTCACGGGGGGCTTGGATCCTGCCGAAGTCGTCTATCGGGCCCGACAAAATGCCTCTCCCCCGCCGATCAGGCATCCTGACACTTTAAGGGCCAACTGCCCCGGGTATCCGGTTCTTCGGGTCCGGCCCACTCCGTGTCCCGGTGTTGCCGCGAGCCGTTGTGGCAGTCTGAGTCGCGGTGCATTCGGTCGAGGCCGTCTTCGCCGTCGTATGGGCGGCGTTCTGGCTGTACTGGCTCGTTGCGGCCCTTTCCAGGAAGAGGGGCCACGTCCAGTGGTCACGCGAACTGCGTATCAGGGCGCTCGTCGTTGTCATCGCAATTCTCCTCATCCGCCTTGGAGTCCTTGGGGGGCAGGACCTCAACACGAATCCATGGCGCGCCGGCGTCGGGCTCCTCCTCTTGGCCGTCGGGCTGTCCTTTGCCGTCTGGGCCCGCGTGCACATCGGGCGCAATTGGGGTGCGCCGATGACACGAAAAGACGAGCCCGAACTGGTCACCAGCGGCCCGTACCGTCTGGTCCGTCATCCGATCTACTCGGGCATCCTGGTTGCCGGTGTCGGCACTGCCGTAGCTCTGAACTGGACGTGGCTGATCGTCGTCGCCCTCGCCGGGATCTACTTCCTGTACAGCGCGACCGTCGAGGAGCGCTACCTCGGCGAACAGTTCCCAGACACTTACCCGACCTACAAACACTCGACCAAGATGCTTCTGCCGTTCATCTTCTAGCGTGGCGTTTGTGGAGTTCAGCCGCGAGCTACGCCCGGAGGTGCTCTCCGGCGAGGTCACGGTGTCATTCAGACTGTGGCGCCGACCCAAGGTGAAGGCCGGCAACCACTATCGCGTCGGCGACCGACGGATCGAGGTCGACTCGGTCGATTTGGTCCCATTCGCCTCCATCGACGCGGCCGACCTGCGACGCTCCGGCGAAACGGACCTCGAGGCCCTCCGCCGGCGAGCCGCTCACGCCGGGCCGATCGGCGACGACACGCTCGTGTACCGGATCGAGTTCCACATCATCGATTAGGTCTTCGGAAAATCGGAAAAAAGGTTGACGTCGTGTCTCAGCCCGCCTACTATAGAACATACGTTCGATAACGCACATCGGACCGTATCGTCGGCGGTCGCCGACCTCGCAACAGACGTCAGCCGCATCTCCAGTGCCCGGCTGGCCTCCCTTTCGGGGCGGTTTCTCCAATGTGCCAACAGCTGTGTTCGCTACGACAAGCGCTCGCCGTCTACGCCAGCCAGTTCGACGCGCCGTCTCTGACTCCGGCACAAGCCGGTCAAGTCGTTGGGCTGTGCGCCCAGATCGAAGCATCGGCGGCTTCTATCAAGGCCCTGGCCGCGGCCCGTTCCGCCGAGGGCAACGACTGGCGACTCCACGGCTATCGATCACCCGCCGAACAGCTCGCGGACCGGGCCGGCATGAGCCCCGGCGCCGCCAAACGGACGCTCGAGACGGGCCGACGGTTGGTCAACCAGCCCGAGGTCGCCCAGGCCGCACTCGCCGGAGAATTGTCGCTCGAACAGGCGACCGCCGTCTCCGACGGAGCGGCTGCCAACCCGACGAAGACCGCCGAGCTGATCGATAAAGCCAAACGCAGCTCGCTACCGGAGCTCAACGACGAGGTGGCGAAGGTCAAGGCTGAGACTTGCGACCTCGAGGCACGCCGCAAGGCCCGCCATGCCAAGCGGTCATTCCGTCGGTGGACCGATCGCGATGGCGCTCTCGACGCCCGCCTCTACGGCCATCCAGAAGATGGCGCCCTGATATGGCGGATGCTCGATCCGATCCGACGGCGCCTCAACGTCTTGCGGCGCCAGGCCGGGTCGGCCAACGATCCTCTGGATGCCCTCGACTACGACGCCCTCGTTACCATCGCCTCCATCGCCATTGGTAAGGACGCAGAGCTCACCTTCGCCGATCTCGTCCAACTCGGCATGTTTCCCCAGTGCGAGACCCCGTTACCGGCCAGATCTCCCGAGTCACTCCCAACCGGGCGAAGCAAGAAACTGGCCGGCAGCCCGCTGCGCGTCATGATCCGAGTAGACCTCGACACGCTGCTGCGAGGCGTGCCGCTCGAAGGGGAGCTCTGTGAAATCGCCGGCTACGGCCCGGTCCCGGTCTCCGTCATCGAAAACCTGCTCGCCACCGAGAACCCGTTCATCATCGGCATCCTCACCAAAAGCCAGGCACTCGTCGGTGTCTACCACCACGGACGTCGACCCAACGCCCATCAGCGCTCCGCGCTCGACTTCCTCTACCCGAGCTGCGCCGTCGAAGGATGCTCATCCCGCCAAGGCATGCAATACGACCACCGCCAGGACTATGCCTACACCAAGATCACCGCCTTCGATCTCCTGGACCGCTTCTGCCGCTACCACCACCAACTCAAGACCAACCAAGACTGGGCTCTCGTCGAGGGAACCGGCAAGCGAGCCTTCGTCCCTCCTCACGACCCGCGACACCCCAACTCCAGGCAACTCTCACCAGCCCGCTCCCCATAGCAGCCCGGGACCAGCCGCGGCCCCAGAAGGGAGTGAACCGGAAGGGAGAGAGGGTGCACCCTCGGCCTCCCCGTAGGCGCTCACCACGTCTTCGAGTCGGGCTACACGGCTGCCCTTGACGAGCACGGCGTCACCCGGACCCATCGTGCGCAACAGGGCGACCGCCTCGTCGAGCTCCGTCACGTGCTCCTTTCCATAAAGTTCGGTCTGGTATCCGACCACCTCGATCCCAAGCTCCTCGGCCACGAGCGCGATCCGTCGATGCTCGGACCCGCTGTGGTCCCCCAGCTCGGCCATCTGCCCGAGGACGGCCAGCTTGTGCTCTCCCGGCAGGGCGGCCAGTGAGCGCAGAGCCGCTTCGGCTGACGTGGGGTTGGCGTTATAACAGTCGACGATCATGATCGGCCCGCCGGATACGTGATGAACCTCCATGCGCAGGGGTGAGCCCCGGTTCACCCCCAGCGCGGCGGCCACGCTTTCCATGGGGACTCCGCACCACAGCGCGACCGCGGCGGCGGCCAGCGCGTTGGCAACCTGGTGCACGCCGTGCACCGCCAGCCGGACGTCGGTCTGCCCCCATGGCGAGGACAGGCGGAACCGGGCCCGCAGGTCCGCGTCGAGCGTGACGTCCTCCGCCCGCACGTCGGCGCCGGCACCCAGCCCATACCCCAGGACGGGACACGCGCTGAGCGACGCCATGTCTCGGACCCGGGGATCGTCGAAGTTCAACACGGCCAGACCCGATGCCGGCAGGGCCGCGATCAGCTCGCCCTTGGCACGCGCCACGCCGTCGAGGTCACCGAAGTACTCCACATGGGCCTTGGCCACCCGGGTCACGATCCCGACATCGGGGCGCGCCACCTCGGTCAACCTGGCGATGTGCCCGGCGGCCCGGGCCCCCATCTCGAGCACCACCCATTGCGATCCGTCCGGTGCGTTCAGCAACGTCAGGGGAAGGCCCAGCTCGTTGTTGAACGACCGGTCGCTCGCCGCCGAGACGAACGTCGATGCGAGGCAGCCGGCCAGTAGGTCCTTGGTGGTCGTCTTGCCCACAGACCCTGTGATACCGATGGCGCCACCGACGCCACGACGGGCGAACTCCGCCAGGCTCAACAACGCGGCCGCGGTGTCACGGACACGGATGGCGGTCCGGCCAACGGGTTCCGCCGCGCAGAGATAGGCAGGCGCTCCAGCCTCCAGCGCGGCCGGGATGAAGGCATGGCCGTCGCGCTCGGCCACGATCGGAATGTAGAGCTGCCCGGGCCGGATGGTCCTCGAGTCGATGCTCGCTCCGTCGGTGCTGACATCGGGTCCCACCAGCTCGCCGCCCAGATGGGCGGCCAATTCAGAAGTCGAGCACCGCACGCGTCACCCCGGCAACCCCTATGCGATGGGAAAGTCGAAATATGTCTCGGGATACGGCTCCTGTTGCAGTGTGTAATGCCACCACTCGCAGCCGTACCGGGAGAAGCCGCTCTCCTCCATCACCGAGCACAAGAAGTGACGATTTCTCGCTTCGATGCCCGCAATTCCCCTCGCTCCATGATGCGAGATCGGCTCCATGAGGTCATGGTCGCCGCCCATCGGCGCCAGTTCACCGCTGGTCAGATGATAAATCGTCAGATCAACGGTGCTACCCCGACTGTGGGTCGACTTGGCCGCGACATAGCCGAGGTCGAACATCTCTCGTCTGTCGATATTCGGGTAGTGCCTTGGCTTCGTCCGGCCATCCTCCGGCTGGTTCGACCAGCGCACGAAGCAATCCACGGCCCGTTGCGGGCGATAACCATCCCAGAGAAGCAAGCCGAAACCGAGCGCAGCCGCCCTTTCTCGCGCTCCTTCCAGGGCCTCGCACAAAGCCCTCGTACCGACAATACGGTTCGCCAGGTATCCCTCCACCGGCTTGCCGGTAAAGTTGTCCCAGGTGGCATACTTGGCATACCAACGTATTCCAGGTACGAGCTCGTCGACGAACACGAAATCCTCGTGCATGGTCACGATGCGTCCATCGCCAAGGCCACGATCCGGTCTATTACGTCAGCCAGGGACAGCCCGGCGGCGGCCATCATTCTCGGATAACGACTGTACGAGGTGATGCCGGGCAGGGTATTGACCTCGTTCAGGACCACCGTTCCATCTTCTTTGAGGAACATGTCCACCCGGGCCAGTCCCCTGCACCCCAGAGCGCGATATACGACCTTTGCCGTCTCTTGAACGAGTGAGCGCGCCTCGGCAGAGATGTCGGCGGGAACGATGAACGTGGCATTCTCGGAACCGACCTCCGGTCGCTCCTCCTGATGGATTCGGAAGAACCCATGAGACAAGGCAATGCGATCCGGCTCGCCGGCCGTCAAATCCGTGCCGTTCCCGAGTATGGCGCACCCCACCTCACTACCGAGGACAGCCTCTTCGATCAGCACCTTGGAGTCGTACCGTCGTGCCTCCTCCAAGGCACCCAGCAACTCTTCTTTTCGAGACACCTTGCTGACCCCGAAGGATGACCCAGAGCGAGCTGGCTTCACGAAGACTGGATACGCAACCCGATCGGGGTCAACGTGCTCGTTCGCTGTGACAGTGCAGAACGCGGGCGTGGCAATTCCGGCGTTTCTCACGACGACATGAGCGAGAGACTTGTCCATGCACAAGACGGAGCTCTGAATATCGCAGCCCACGTAGGGAATACCCGAGAGCTCCAACAAGCCCTGCATCGCACCATCCTCACCGAGCTTGCCGTGCAGGAGAGGCAAGACGACATCCACACTGATCGTGTCGTACCGGCCCTGCTCCAGGACAAGCAGGCCGTGCACGCTCCTGTCCGGTGACAGCACGACCGCACGGCAACTGTCTTCCCATCCGGCAACTGGGCCGTCACACAGCTTCCAGGCGCCGCTCATCGTAATCCCGATCCAGAAGGGTTCGAATTTCTCGTGATCGAGGTTCCGTGCGACCTCGTGCGCAGACTTGACGGAGATGGGGTGTTCTTCGGAACAACCTCCGAACAGGATGGCCAGCCTCAACCTGCGCATGCCGCTCTTCTTTCGAACTGAAGGCAATTGATGAGCGTGTTCTCGATCATGTCGCTCAAGGAGTGATCCGTGTAATAGGCGGTGTGGGGCGTGATGACGACATTCGGTAGCTGTTGCAGCCGTGACAACAGGCGGTTCTCCAGCGATCTCCGCCGGTGGTCCGAGTAGAAGACTCCTTCCTCGCCTTCGACGACATCCAATGCGGCGCCGCCCAGTCGGCCGCTCTCCAACGCCGGGAGAAGAGCTTCGGTGTCGACAAGGGAGCCGCGTCCTGTGTTGACGATGAAAGCCCCGGGGATCATCTGCTCGATACGTTGACGATTCAGAAGGTGATGCGTCGCCGCGTTGAGAGGCGTGTGGAGGGTCACCAGGTTGCTCTGTTGCAACAACACGTCGAAAGGCACGTACTCGACAGGAAATTTGGGACGGCAGTCGTAGGCCAAGAGGCGGCATCCGAAGCCCCGCAGCCTGTCGATGACCGCGCCACCGATGTGTCCTGTTCCGATGACTCCGATGGTCATGTCGCGCAGCTCCTTGCCGCGCCCGTCGTTCAACCGGTAGTCATGGGTTTGAACACGACTGATGGTCGATTTGGCGTGGCGCACCACCATCAGGATCAGCATGATCGTGTAGTCCGCCACGCTGTCGGGGGAATAGGCGATGTTCCCCACCGAAATGCCAACCCGCGCCGCGTATTCCAAGGGAATATGGTCATATCCGATGCTTCTGGTGGAGATATATTTCACGCCGGCTTGGCTGAGGCCAAAGAGGATGGAGGGCGTGATCCCCGTCTTATGACCGACACTGATGCATCGATTCCCAGATGCCAGTTCAAGGTTGGTTTCAGATAACGGCGCCTCTACGATGGTTGGCATAATGCCAAAGCGGGACGCGGCCTCGATGAACGAAACGGCCTCGTCGGGCTCACACCCATAGATGGTGAGTCCGGTTCTCATGTCAGCTGGTGGACACGGAGAAGAAGTCACGGGACTCTTCGGTCGGGCCGAGGTACCGGTCGGCCGGGCGCTGCATCTGCGGGTACAGCTTGGCCCCGGTGACCCAGGTGGGGTGGGCCGGGTCAGGGTGGGTGTAGAAGTTGAATGTGACCCACTCCGGGTTGATGTCCAGGGTCATCCCCCGCACCGCCCCGGCCCGCTGCAGTGACTCGGCCAGCGTCTTGGCCGTCAGGGCCGGGCCGGCCACGTACACCAGGGCTCCCGAAGCCGTCACCCCCAGACCGGAGCGGGCCACGACGGTGTTGGCGCCGAGCGTGTTTCCCCAGATGTGGGTGTCGTGGTAGGTCGCGTCGGGGGCGATCTGGCCGTTGTCGACCAACGGGACCAGGTTCTGCAGGACAGCCTCGACCGAGGCGGTCATGGCCACCTCGGTGCCCCAGGCCCCCACGTCGACCCGGCCGTCCTTGTAGATGACCATCGACGAGGCGCCGTTCACCAGGGGCACGGCCGCTCGCCCGTCAAAGTAGAACCCGCCCTGGGCGTCTTGGAACCGGAACCCCCCGTTGAAGGCAGCCGCCGCCTGGGCGGCCGTCGCGCCGGTGAGGTCGGGCAGGACGCTCCACGTACCGCCCGGCTCTTGGGCGCCGGGGATGAGCCGGACTCGGAGCCGAGTCGGGTCGATCCACACAGCCGAGGTGATCTGGCTGGTGTAGACGGTGTCGGCCCGGAACTGGGCCACGTACATAACGGCCCGGCCGTCCATGATAGGCCCGGTGGGCTGCCACTGGCCCTCGTCGGGGAGGGCTGGGGACACGACCAGCGGCACCGGGCCGGGAGCGGCCAGGCCGGCGGGCGTCGCGGAGGTGCCGGCGGGGTGGGCAGAGCCGGTGGGGACCTGGTTGAGGGCCTTCGGAGTGCCGCCCTTGGGCGGGGCCTGGCTGTTGTAGTACCACTGCTCCAGCGGGTTGACCACGAACGCGGCGTGGTGGGACCGCAACCAGTCAGCCCATTTGGCCTTGAAATTCTCGTTGCCCGGCGTCGTGGCGGCTCCGTACACCGATGTCCCGAGGAACACCATGACCAGGCTGACCAGGCCGGCGACCACGGACACGACCCGGACAGCCATCCGGCCCTTCCGCGGCCGGCCCGGGGCGGACGGTCGCCGAGCCCTCCGCTGCTCGGGATGGAGGTACTCCGCCGGCAGGCACCCGACGTCGCGGGGTCTG
>JAFAWZ010000243.1 GCA_019241495.1 Acidimicrobiales bacterium
TTCTGGCTCAACCCCCTGGCCGCGATCTTCACTGTCGGGTTCTCCGTCGTGTTCTTGATCCTGCTCGGAGCCAGCGCCGGGAACTCGACCAGCAAAGTGCTGGGCGGATCGAGGGTCATCCAGTACTACGTGCCCGGGTTCGTCTCCTACGGGGTCATGTCCACGTGCTTCAACGCCCTCGCCACCTCTCTCGTGGTACGTCGCGAGATGGGTTTGCTGAAGCGGCTCAGGCTCTCACCCCTGCCGGCGTGGGCCATGATCAGCGCCGTGTGCGCCAACGCCGTCATCATCTCGTTCGTACAGGTTGTCGTCCTGCTGCTCATCGGCCGGCTCGGCTACGGGGTCCATCTCCCCCGCAACTATGCCGCCTTGATCATCGCCCTTCTCGTCGGCGCCGTCTGCTTCACCGCCCTCGGCATCGCGGTCAGCACGCTGATACCCAACCAGGAGGCGGCCGGACCCGTAGTGAGCATCGTCTTCTTCGTGCTGCTGTTCCTGTCGGGCCTTTGGTACCCGATCGATCCCCACTCGGGTCTGGCCCGAGCCGCGTCGTATTTCCCCATCCGCCACATGATCACCGCCGTGTACGCGCCCTTCGATCTCAGAAAAAACATATCGGGGTGGTCATGGGGTGATCTCGGTGCGCTCGCGATCTGGGGAGTGGTAGCCGTGGTCGTCGCCTTGCGCCGGTGGAGCTGGGCGCCCCGGCGGGCGAGCGGTCGCGGCCCGAGATTGGCCGGCCGGGCCGTGTGAGTCCCCATCTAGTGGTCACTTTTTGGCGAGAGGGCAGTTCTCCGGCTATTTGCGGCAAAACATGCCACTCACCAGACAGGCGACCACTCGGTGCCCGAGAGGTCAGCGCGAGCTCAGCGAGGCCGGCCCAGAGGAGGCCACGATGCGCATACCCGGAATCTCGACCACGGCCCACTTCTGGCCCGGCGAGCACACCGTCGTCAGCCGGGATATCGCGCTGTCGGGGTCGGCGAAGGCTTCGACCATACGGATGGCGTCGTCCATGTTGGCAGATGCCTCCCAGAGAATGGCCCCGAACCGCCGCCGGAACTTGTCCACCTGCCGATCATCGCACTCGAGGGTGAATTCGCAGTGCCCGGCTGGCAACATCGGCGTGGACAGTCACCCAACATCATGACGGGACGCCATCAGCCCGGCGGTGCGGGGCTGATACGGGGCCGTGGCCTCCTTGTCGTTCGCCGTGAGAGCCGCTTTTTGCCATCGTGGCCCCGGCGGCGACCAGCTGATGGGTAACCACCAGGTCGTAGCGCCTCATCTCAGGTTGCCTTCATGTCGAGCGGCTTGAATATGAGCCATGACTGATGAGGGAGCCGCCAACGAGTGGGCGCCTCGCTCCACGGCCACCGATGCCGCCGAGCACGAAGAACGCGAAGAAGACCAGGCTGTCACCACGGTGGCGGCCGACGAGCGTCCCCGCTCGGCCCGCCGGACGGCGGGTTGGACGGTCGGGCGGGCGCTGGTCGTCCTGGCGGTGGCTGCGGCGGTCTACCCCTTGGTCGTTCCGACCCACCCGGCGATGCGCAGTCGCCTGGCGCTTCTCGTCATCGACAAGCCCGGCGTGGCCGCCTTCGACAAGGTGAAGGCGCAGGCCGGTGAGCAGGACGTCAGCCAGACAGGCATCGACGCCCTGACAGCAGCGGCCAAGAAATTCCCGCGCCAGACCGGTTTGTACTCCGTCGAGTGGGCCCCTTCTCAGACCTCGGCCGCCGGGGTGGTCGCTTTCCTCCTGCCGAGCGCATCGGCCGCGGCCACCACGTTCGACCAGCTGAGTACCCAGCAGCTGTCACCCGATGCCTACAAATCGAACTCGCTCACCCGCACCGGGACCTTCGATGTGCCGGGGGTGGCGGGATCGGGAGGCTCGGTATTCAGCCCGTCGTCAGACAGCCAGCCCACCCTGGCGAACACAGCGTTCCGGGTCGGCCGGGTCGTCGCCCTGAGCGAGGTCATCGGCCCGAGCTCGTCGGCCAAGGCGGACTCCATCACCCTGGCCAAGGATGAAGACACCCAGCTACGGCGGGTCGCACCGGACTTCACCCTCGCCGTCACCCGTTACCCGCTCGTCGCCACCTTGGTGTGGATCGCCGGGGCCGTCCTCGTAGCGGTGATCGTGGCCCTCACGCCGGTCCTGTGGCGCCGGCGCGCCGAGAGGCGCCGCCTGGCCTGGGAGGAGGAGATCGCCGGCCAAGTGATCGTGGGGAACCGCGTGATCGTCAAGCACCGCCGCTGATGTCCCGGGACGAGATGACCACCTGGCGCAGGTTCGCTCCCCCGGCCCTGGCGGCGGTCATCTTGGCCGCCGGAGCGGTGGCGGCCTTCCAGGTTCTGCCTAATCACAGCGCGCGCACGGCCCGGATGTCGAAGCTGGTACCCGCGGCCAGCCTGGCCGGCTACAAGGCCAAGCCGGCTCAAGCTTCCACCGAGGACTCGACCCAGAGCCCCTTCGCCGGGGTCAAGGCGGCGGCCAAGCGCGACCCGAAACGGACGGGGACCTACGCCATTCTCTGGGACGGCAACACGAGCGGCGACACGGCTTCCATCGTCTTGTCGCTCCTACCCACCCCGGCCGAAGCCAAGACGGTGGTAGCCCAGGCCAAGACGGCATCGCTCGGCCAGGACTCGTACACGAGCGCCTCCTACAAGTTCGACTCCAGCTTCGACCTGCCCGGCGTGCCGGGCGGCTCAGGCGCCCTCTACGCGCCCGCGACGGCCACCGTGAAGCAGCAGCTGGCTGTCTCGGAAGTGGCGGTCGGAGACGTGGTCGCGGTGGTCTACCTGAACCAAACCGGGGACCTGCCCGCCATCCGGGCCGCCGATGTCGCTCTGGCCCAGCGCCAGTACCAGCTGCTCCAGAGGGTCACCCCCGGGTTCACCCTCAGCACCACCAGCTGGCCTCCGGTGGCAACCGCGACGTGGGCGGCTGTGACGGTGGTCCTGGCGCTGTCCGTGATCGGGCTGCCGGTGCTGTTCCGGCGGTCCCGGCTCCGGCGCGAGCTGGCCCGCCGAGAAACGGCTCGCAAGCAGGTCCTGACCCGCGGCGCGAAGATAGCCCGCCGCCAAGCCGCGCCCCGGCGCTGAGCTGAACCTGGGGCTCGGCTAGCCTCCTCTGGTGCCGAAGATCGTCGAGTCAGAGCTCATCGCAGGCGTGTGGACCGTCGACCCCGACGGCCACGGGGACGAGCGGGGTCGGTTCTACGAGACCTACCGCCGCTCATGGTTCCCCCTGGGCCGGGAGATGGTCCAGGGCAACCGGTCGGACAAGACGGAGGGGGCCGTGGTCGGCCTGCACTACCACCTCCATCAGGCCGACTTCTGGCTCGTCCCCCGTGGCGTCGCCCGGGTGGTCCTCCACGACCTGCGGGAGGGGTCGCCGACCGACACGGCGACGCTGGTGCTGGAGATCGGCGAAGTCGACAACCGCGGGGTGTTCATCCCGCCC
>JAFAWZ010000126.1 GCA_019241495.1 Acidimicrobiales bacterium
GCGTCATCACTACGGTGCATCAAGCCGAAGGCCTCCCTCTTGCTGACTGTGAGAAGCCGCAAGAATGGCGAGGCCTTCGGCGCGAGTGGGGGACCTATCGGGAAGCTCGGGTCCTCACCCCCACCCCAGCTTCACCGCGAAGAGCCACTTCACTCCGACGGAGATGCTCGCCCTGGCCCGCCAAGCTGGCTTTGCCGAGGCCCACCACGTGTCCGCCGCCGCCCTCACCCAGCGGTACTTCGCAGGAAGGACTGGCGGCCTACGGCCACCAAACAACGCAGAAGAGTTACTCGTCGCCACCACTTGAAGCCGTGAATCGACCCCCGAGCCGGTGCGTGGAGGACCTCACGACTTCGGGTTTGGGCCCTACAGTTCGGGGTTGTCTGCCTCGGTCACCCAGGCGCTGAACACCGGTAGGCCGTGCCAAGCCTGCGGTGACGACTGGAGTGGGTCACTACGCGTGGCCGCGACCACGGCATAGGGGTGTGTGAAGCGGACCACCGCCCGGCGCGGCGTTTCAGGTCGTGCGGCCTGAGCAGACAGTGCCACGGCCACGTGAGTGACGGCGGCCGCCTCGAAGCCGACAGCGCTGTATTTCGCTACGGCGCTCTGACGGGCGTCGTAGCGCCACTCAGTGAGCTCGAGGGCTCGGGCGAGGACGGCCGCGGCAGCACCAAAGCCCAGTCCCGCTGCTCGGGCCAGGTCAAGGTCAGTAGCGGCCGACCATGCCGGCATGATGGAGGTGAAGCGCTGCTCGCGCTCGAACGGGCCTGGCCGGCCACCTGGCTCCTCTCTTATTTCCCACACGGGGCCCCTGCCAAGCGGCAGGTCGAAGAGGGACCGCCGCTCCACGCTTCTCGGCCGCCGCGCCTCCGCTGTGACGATCCGCTCCGCTTCGGCGAGTACCGAGCCGGCCGGCACGGCGCCGTCGGCGGCTATCACCGATCCGACCAGCAGACCGCCCCGCGCTCGTGCCAGGTGAACGGCGACTGGTCCCGCCCCCGGGGTATCTGTGAGGAACTGCTCGTGTCGGGGGTCAGACGGAGTCCTCAGCACCGATGTGACCGCCCGATCCCAACGGCTCGGCCCCAGCTGTTCGGCATCGACAACCTGGAACGGGACCTCCCAGGACACCTTGGTGGCCAAGGCGCTGGCGAGCACGCAGACCACGCCCGGATCGAGAGTGAGCGGGAATCGTTCGATGAGCCCGAGGGTGCGCTCGAAAGCCCATCGGTCCAGCTTCTCCTGGGAGGGGATGTCCCCGGTGTCAACCTGTTCTGGAAGTCCGGCTCGCCACCTGGCCAACCTGACGGTCTCCAGACGCTGTGGGACCCACAGGCCCGCACCGGTGGCAATTAGCGGATGCGGCCTGGCGAGGAGGTCGCCAGCGAAGGCAGCGGCGTCGGAGGGGTCGCACTGCAGAGCCTCGCCCAGCTCCGTGCGGGCGAGGGAGTCCGTGTCGGCCAGGGCACCGCATAGGGCCATCACCAGCCAGGCGCCAAGCGGTGACACGACGTGGTGGCCATCGCCGGCCGTGTGGTGAAGGCGGCGGGCATAGCTGGCGAGAACGGAGCCCCAATCCGGCTGTGTCACAACCCCAGTTTGACCCAAGCGGCTCTTGACTCCGATCCACAGGCGCGCCACAACGTCCTCGGCGCCGAGGTTGAGGCTGGTTGACGATGTCAAAGGTGCAGAACGCCACTCAGCGGCGTACCGCGTAACGGAGGTGGAGGGCCCGGATGCCTTCGACCACTATGGGGTCCTCCAGTAGGACATGGCCGCCGACGAGTTCGCCGAAGTATCGGATGCCGGCGCCGAACAGCACTGGCACCTGGCTGATGCAGAGCTCGTCGACGAGGCCGAGGTTCAGGGCCTGCTGGATGACGTCAGCGCTGGCGATCGTGACGAACTTGTCGCCGGCGATCTCCTTCGCCGTAGCGATCGCCTCTACGACGCCGCCGGTGAAGGTAGTCCGCGGGAACCGTTCTTCGGCGTCTTCGGGCGGCGGACGGTGGGTCACCACGACCACTGGAGCGCCGGCGGGGTGGTTGTCGCCCCACCCGTCGGTTTGGTCGAACAGTCGACGGCCGGTTACCAGCGCGCCGCAGCCCGACGTGAGCTCCTGCAGCATCGGGGCGCTTCGGGGATCAACCGAGAAGCTCATACCCTCCTGCGGGCTTGGCACGTTGACGTCGCCGCTCCAGTACCAATCGAATAGTTCGGCTGGGTTGTCGTCGGGCTGAGCGACGAAGCCGTCCAGCGACATGCACATGTGAGTCAATACCTTGGCCATGGTCTTATGACTCAGCTGGCGCTGCTGACTCATCGCGGCGGGAGACTCTGACGGCGGCTGGCCACAACAACAGGCCGACCGGAATGGCGTATCCGGCTGCAGAGCCGTCCGTGAGGAGGACACATGCCAACCAACCAGCCTTCGTCGTCCAACCATGCGTGAATCGGGTCTGAGGGATGCGAGCCACGGCGTACAGCGCCACTATGCCGGTCGCGATCACGACAGAGTTCCAGACCTGATGAGCTGGATCTCCCCACGTCTCCATTAGCGCGGCCTTCCTGTCGTCACGTGAACCAGCGTTTCCGTCCCATTTCCGTTACCGCTGAGCGTAGTTTTGGCGCTGCCAGCGGACCGCGACTACGAGCACAACACTCTCCTTCGGTCCTAGCCAGTCAGATTGTCTGGTCCGTCACTGTAAGGCGCCCGGCCCGGTATGCAGTCAGGACAGCGTCGCTTACGGCGTTGGGTGACTTTGTTGCGTCGATCACATGCCGGTCGTCGAGTTGGAGCCCGGCGAACTGGGCGTGCACTTTTGCAAAGGGCTCGAATACCAGCGGCCAGCGTCCGGGTCCGCGGGCGGTCGCCCTTTCCCAACAGGTATCGAGATCGGCGCTGAGTACGGCGTAGTGGCATAAGAGCCCCTTCTTCCGGCATGCCGCGGCGAGTCCCGCCACTTCATTCGGGAACAGGTGCCCGCTGACGACGGTCGTATAGTCCTGTCCGGGCCCGCCAGGGTCGGCCGACACCTGAAGTGGCCAAGCTCACAATCGAGGAGGTAGCGACGTGGCCGAAGACAGAGTCAGCGCGTCCACCATCATCCACGCCCCGGCGAAGGCGGTCTTCGCCGTACTTGCCGATCCGGCGAAGCACGCCGCCGTCGACGGCACCGGATGGGTCGGCGAGGCCGTAGACAACGGGCTGCTGACTGCTGCCGGCCAGATCTTCCGCATGTCGATGTATCACCCGAACCACCCGAACGGCTCTTACCAGATGGCCAACCGCGTCCGAGTCTTCCATCCACCTAGCTCCATTTCTTGGGAACCAGGAAATGAGGCCCGCGACGGCACTGTGAGCTTTCCCGGCTGGATATGGCGCTACGACCTCAACCCCGCCGGACCAGCAACCACCAGGGTCACGCTCACCTACGACTGGTCAGCAGTTCCTGACCCCATCCGGGACCATATCGGCTTCCCGCCCTTCCCCGCGGACCACCTCGACAACTCCCTCGCCCACCTCGCCGAGCTGATTGCTCGGTGATAGAAAGGGTGAATCCGGCTCCGGCCACCGTTCGAACGAGGACGCCAGATCCGGCTATCCGTTGCCTTCGTTACCTGGAGGTCTGGTTAGGGTCGTCGCTTTTCGGACCTGAGCCAGGTACAGATCGTTCGTCTACGACCAGGCATGTTGTACAATACTGTATGTGTCTTGTACAATACGGTCATGTCCAGGATGAACGTCAGCGAAGCCCGAGAGAAGCTCGCCGAGGCCATCGACGCAGCCCAGTCTGAAGCCGTGGTCCTGGAACGCTACGGGCGACCGGCCGCCGTATTGGTGAGCGTGGAACGATACGAACAGCTCCTCGACGCCGTGGAAGAGGCCGAGGACATCACCGCGTTCGACGCGGCGATGGCCGACGCAGGCGACAACATCCCCTGGGAGAAGGTCAAGGCCGACCTCGGCTGGTCGTGAGTCGACACCGGGTCGAAGTCCGCCCGGCTGTAGTTCGAGTACTGCGCAAAATCGATCCGAAGGTGCGGCCCCGCATTGAGGGAGCCATCGCACTACTGGCCGAAGACCCTCGACCTCCAGCGTCGCGGCCGCTAACCGGCCGAGCCGGATATCGAGTACGAGTCGGTGACTACCGGATCATCTACACGATCCACGACGACGTGCTCCTCATCGTTGTTGTCACACTCGGGCACCGGCGAGACGTTTACCGCTAGCGCAGAACATCGAGTCGGCCCGGGCTCGTCGTCTTCACAAACTCGCCAAGCTGGGGCCAACTTCAGCGACCTTAAAGACCTTTAGGTTCGGTTAAGTTACACGGCGAGGGAGCTGTGGCGCTGGAGCGGATCGCCAGCTCGGCGGACGACCTGGAGGCGGGCATTGCGTTCGCTCTCCTGGGCCGGGGAAGGACGCTCGCACGCGGCTGGACGGGCAGGTCCATTCGGCCTACGCCGACCAAGCAGCCAGATATGCCGCCACCGATCCATTCATGGCGGCGGCAATCGCGAGGGACGCAGTCAAAGCTACGAGTCGAACTCCAGCTCGAGTGACGGCCGGTCGTCTGTATGGCAGCATCAGTATCGGCTATCGCTCACTCACCGAGGAGAACAACTTTGTCACGCGTTCGGGTCCACAACTTCTCGGTGTCTCTCGACGGTTTCGGTACCGGCGACGGTCAAAGCCTCGAAGCGCCCTTCGGCCACGCCGGTCACCGGCTGCACGAGTGGTTCTTCCCTACACGCACCTTCCGCGCTTTTCACGAGACGACCGGCGACCAAGGAGGAGGCAGTGGGGTTGATGACGCCTTCGCCCGCAACTGGAGCTCTGGAATCGGTGCCGAGATCATGGGCCGGGGCAAGTTCGGGCCCCAACACGGATCATGGGCCGACGAAGAGTGGCACGGCTGGTGGGGCGACAATCCACCGTTTCACACCCCCGTCTTCGTCCTGACCCACCACCACCGGGCCTCGATCGAGATGGAGGGCGGTACCACGTTTCACTTCATCGACTTGAGCCCGGCCGAGGCCGTCAGCATTGCCCGAGAGTCGGCCGGAGGACTCGATGTCCGCATCGGCGGTGGCCCGTCCACCATCCGACAGTTTCTCGCCGCCAACCTGATCGACTACATGCACATAGTCATCGTGCCCATTGTTCTCGGCCGGGGAGAACGGCTCTGGGATGGGCTCGAGGGACTCGATCAGCGCTTCGACGTGGAGTCGGTCAGCTCTCCCAGTGGCGTGACCCACGTCACCTTCACCCGTCGATAGCAGCCATCACTGAGCGCAACCGAGGTCCCAGAGCGGAACCAGGTCGATGACAGGATGCTCGAGGTCGGCGTCGTCGTGTCATCGGTCGGAGCCATCTACTTCCTTCAGATGTCTTTGGTGGCGTGCCCGTCGGTTGAATGGGCTACACCGACCAGAGGGCTTGGGTGGGTGAGAGGCGTGCGGCTCTCAAGGCGGGGACGAGCCCGGCGACCGCTCCGATGATGAGAGATGCGGCCAGACCGCCCGCCCAGGCTCCTGTAGGGATGACAGTGGCCCAGCCCTTCGTGTGGGCGTAGATGGCGGTGGACGCGGCGCCAAGCGCGACGCCGACGGTCCCGCCCAGGAGTCCGAGGAGGATCGCTTCGGAGAGGAACTGGGTCCGGATGTGGCTCGTTGTCGCGCCGAGGGCGCGGCGCAGGCCGATCTCCGAACGGCGTTCTAGGACGGAGATGATCATGATGTTGGCGACGCCAACCGCTCCGACCAAGAGGGCGACGGCGCCGAGGCCGAGGAACAGGCCGTTGAGGGCGCTCTTGGCGTCGGCTTGGGCGACCAGGGCGGAGGAGGGCTGGCTGACGTTCACCTGGTTGGGGTTCTCGGAGTTGGCGGTGGCGGCCAGAAGGTCGTCGACCTCTTTGACTCTGTCGTTCTGGGCGCGGAGGTAGATGGTGGAGGGGTGACCGTCGAAGCGGAGGTACTTCTCGGCGGCGGGGTAGCCGACGAGGATGGAGGAGTCGATGGCAGAGGCGAGCACTGCAGGGTTGAGGATGCCGGCGAGGTAGAACCATTGACCGCTGACCCAGAGGCGTTCGCCGGGGTAGATGCGGTCGATCCCGAGGCGTTGGGCGGCAGCGGCGCCGACAACGGCGACGGGTTCCTGGGCGGTAGCAGCGTTGAGGTAGTGGCCTTGGGCGACGTGGTGGCGAGGACCGGGAGGAGGTCGAGGGATGCGGCTTGGACGGTCAGGGCGTTGGTGTTGACAGGGGGGATGTAGGGGTTGCGGTAGGCGTTGGCACCGCTGATCGTTCCCGTGGCCTGCACTTGCTGCATGCCGCTGATACGGCCGATCATGGCCGGAGCCGTTGTGGGTAGCTCGGCTGGGGCGCCGGTAAAGGTCTGGCCGTTGCTGACCGTGAGTAAGTTGGTGCCGAGCCGGTTGATCTCGTTGAGCAGACCGGCCTGGGAGGAGGCGGATAGGCCGAGGACGGCGACGATGGCCGCTACGCCGATGGCGATACCGAGAGCGGATAGCCCGGCCCGCAGCTTCCGTGTGC
>JAFAWZ010000139.1 GCA_019241495.1 Acidimicrobiales bacterium
GGCCCGATCGATCAGGGCCAGTCCTTCCCCTACTTGGTCGTCGTCCCAAAGGGTCGGGTCCTGGTCCTCCAAAAGGACAAGGTCGCCCCACTCGTCGTAGCGGGCCGGACGGCGACCGTCGTGAAGCAGCATCAACGCCAGCAACCCGGTCACTTCCGGCTCGGCCGGCATGAGCTGGACCAGCAATCGGGCGAGCCGGATGGCTTCCTGGCACAGCCCGGCCGTCGCCGTGTAGCCCTGGTTGAAGAGCAGGTAGATGACGGCCAGAACGGCGCTCAAGCGCTCGGGCAGTACCTCGGGGGGCGGCACCCGGTACGGGATGGCGGCGTGGCGGATCTTCCGCTTGGCCCGCACCAGGCGCTGCGCCATTGTCGCTTCGGGGACGAGAAAGGCCCGGGCGATCTCGGCCGTGGTCAGACCGGCCACGGTCCGCAGCGTCAGCGCCACCCGTGCCTCCAGGGCCAGCGCCGGGTGGCAACAGGTGAATATCAGGCGGAGCCGGTCGTCGGATATCCCCTCGCCGGTCTCCGCCGTCTGGTGCTTCTCGGCCCGGGCCAGCTGCTCCAGCTTGGCCGCGCCGACCCGGGACCGCCGCTGCCGGTCGAAGGCCCGGTTACGGGCCACGGTGGTGAGCCAGGCTCCGGGCCGTCGCGGCACCCCTTCTACCGGCCACCGCTGCAAGGCGACTGTGAACGCCTCCTGGGCGCACTCCTCGGCCAGGTCCCAGTCGCCGGTCGAGCGGATGACGGTGGCGACGACCCGGGCCCACTCGTCACCGAAGGCGGCCGCTACCGCGCCGGCTACATCTCCCAGATCGGCCTCACTTCGATGGTGCCGTGGAGGGCGGCCGGGAGCCGGCTGGCGATGTCGGTGGCGTCGTCGAGATCTTTGGCATCGACGATGAAGAAACCGCCGACCTGCTCCTTGGTCTCCGCGAACGGACCGTCCGCGGTGATCACCTCGCCGTCGCGGACCCGCACGGTGGTGGCGTCGGACGTCGGGCGCAGCCGCTCACCGCCCTGCAGGACACCCCGCTCGGTCATCTCCTGCATCCAGGCGCCATAGCCGGCGAGAATCTCCGCGCCGGCCGACTCGGACTGGGACAACATCCACTTCTCGTCCACACAGATCAACAAGGCATAACGCATCGACAGGTCCTCCTAACAGGTGGTTGGTTCGCCGTATACGACGAACCGGGCCCGGCCGGATCGACACCCCCGGCGTCAAGTTTCGCCCGCCGTCACGTCTGGAGGTCGAGGACAGTGTCGGCCAGCCACCCCACCTCTTCCGGCCAACTGTCCGGCTCCACCCTGGCGATGGGGCGGACGACGAACTTCGACAGACCGTTGTCCACCAGCTGTCCGATCAAACGTCGCAAGCGGGCCGCCCCTACCGGCACCAACTCGGTGATGTCCGCATCGTTCTCCGGGCGGGGCCGGCGCAGCCTGATGCGCGCCGCCGTTTCGATGTCCTCGGACCGCCGGGCGTACCCGAGGGACAGGCCGAAATGCTCCGGATCGATCGTCCTACCGGCGCGGGCCGCCTCGTCCTGGATGGCCTGGCGGATCTCGCCAGCCCGCTTGGGCGACACCTGGGACCCCAGCCACCCGTCCGACACCCGTCCGGCCCGGGCAATGGCGTCGGGCCCGGCCCCTCCCAACCAGATCTCGAGCGGCGCCTGAACCGGTCGCACGGGCAAGCCGTCCGCCCACAACCGGCGCAGCTTCGGGATCAGCTCCTCCATCATGCGACCCCGATGGCTCCCCGCCGTACCCAGCGCCTCCCGCTCACCGGGCAGGTCGAGACCCGGGACGAAGGTCACGAGCAGCCGGCCCCCGGTCAGCCGGTCCAGCTGAGCCAGCCGGTGGGCCAGCAGATAGGGCTGGGTGCCGAAGGGGATGAAGTTCGCCCCGAGCCGCACCCGCTCGGTGCGCGCCGCGATGAAGGCGAGCCCGAGAGACGGGTCGGTCGAAGGCACAGAAGGCACGTCGGACATCCAAACGGTGTCGAAGCCCCTGCGCTCCACCTCCTCGACGGCCGCACCCAGACGCCCCGCATCTGGAGGACCGGAGCCCACTGACACCGCGAAGCGGACCTTCATGAAGATGCAGGATAGACCTACGGTCCGAGATGTTGATTGGGGATCGACGGCGGCGGGGAAAACACTAATTGACCACGACTCGTCTTCGATTAGGAGGTCATGCGATGACGTGGGCAATGGATAGACCACGAGGCCTGCGTTGGCACGGCCGAGAGACGATGACCGGCGAGGGCCTCCGGGCCATTGTGGTGCCTTCAGGTGCCCACTTTGTCGGCATCCTTACTGTCCTCGTGGCGGCTTGGGGAGCAATAGGCGTGTTCATCGGACCGGCCTTCGACTGGACTCCCACGAGCGACTCGTCATGGACTTGGAACACCCAGAATTGGATGCTGCACCTGCTTCCGGGGGCCGTGGCCTTCGTGGGCGGGCTTATGATCCTCATGGCCAGCCCGCGGCGATTGGCCGGTGGCCGTAGCGTCATCGACCTGGCCGCCCTGATGGTGGTCGCGTGCGGCGCCTGGTTCGTCATCGGACCGGCCTTGTGGGCCACCTTCGAGAGCGGGACGCCCTTCCAGGGCGCCGGCCCCACCAATGAGTTCTGGTACCAGCTCGGCTCCAGCCTGGGCCCGGGATTGGTCCTTGCCTTCCTTGGAGGCATGGCGTTGAAGGCGGGGATAGCCCGGCCCGGGATGGCCGTAGCGGAGCCCGTCGATGAACCCGTGGCCGGGCCCGACCGGGCGGCCGCGGCGGCTGAGCCGAGCCGGACCATGCCTGAGCGCCAGCGGCCGGCCACGACGACACAACCGGCGACCGGCCCTACCTCGGGTTAGAACTCGCCTTGGTCGCGGATCTCGTCCCACAGCTTGCGATAGGCGGCCGCGGCCGAGCTGCGGGGGGCGAAGATCTCTACCGGGGCCTGTCGCATCCCCATCTGCTCGAAGGTCGTTGAGGCCGGCACTTCGGCAGCGAGGACCTCGGGGCGGGTCCCGGCCAACTCGGTGATGATCTCGCGATGCAGCTTCCGGCGCCGGTCGACCATGGTGAAGAACGCCATGACCTTGGGCGGGCGGCGCATCTCGCGGGCTTTCAAAAAGGCTTGCAGCTGATCCAGGGTGCGCGCCGGCAGGGGCGCAGGCACCATGGGTACGAGCACCCGGGCCGCCGCCTCGAACACGCTCTCCGATACCAGAGACAGAGACGGCGGGCAGTCCAGTACGACGGTGTCGTACTGGTCGCGTACCGGGGCCAGGACCCGGGCCAGCTGGCGGGTCGGCCGCTTGGTCGTGTCGAGATGCAGGTCCATGTGCCGGTACGAGAGGTCGGCGGGAAGCAGATCGAGCCGGTCGAAGTCGGTGCCGCGGATGAGGCTGTCGACGTCCAGCCGGCCCCGCACCAGGCGCCTCCCCCCGCCTTTGACTCTGGGCTTCACCCGGAACATGTAGCTCGCGGCTCCTTGGGGGTCGAGGTCCCAGACCAGCGTGCGCGCCCCTTCGACCGCGCTCAGGTAAGCGAGGTTGACAGCGGTGGTCGTCTTTCCGACTCCCCCTTTGATCGAGTACGCCGCGATGACCCGCATCAGGTGCGCATGCCGACCAGCGACTCCAGGCGTCGGCGATTCCTGGCCGAGGAGAAGCGGGCGAAGCGGGCCTCGAACTCCTCGCGGGCCTGGGCTTCTCTCCGTTCCAGCTCGTCGGTCTGACGACCGAGCGCCATCAGCGTCGCCGCCGGGACGCGCCGTTCCATCAGCTCGTCGGCCATCGTCTGCAAGGCGACCGCCTGGACCTGGCAGTCCTGATACTCACCGAGGTTCTCCTGGAGCAGCTTGAGCTCCTTCACCGCCGCGGTCCGGTCGTGGTCGGGGTAGAGGGTCTGGAAGCATTCGAGCAGGTAGCGCAGCTCCTTGGCTCGCTTGCGCAGGTCGTGGAGAGCCTCCGCGGGGCTACCAGCGTGGATGGCCCGGCCCCGCTTTAGGACCCGGCGGTAGGCCCGGGCCACGTGCTCGTCGGCCACCTCGCCCGCCGGGCGCCCGGCGTCGGGCGCCTCTTCCGAGTAGGGGCCCGGTGAGCCAGACACCATGCTCTGCCATTGGTCGATCAGCAGCTTGTAGCGCTCCGAGTCCAGGGCCGAGAGGAGCTGCAGCTGGGCGTGCTGGCGCTTCTCGGCCAGATAGGCCCGCAGGGGCTCGAGCTCCCGCTCCGTCCGTCCCTCCAGCTCTTCCAGGTGGACGTCCAGGTCCCGGGGTGGGCCGGTCAGCGCTCCGAGCCAGCCCAGCTCGCCGGCCAAGGCGGAGACCTGGCCGGCCGGGAGGATGCCCCCGGCCTGGCGGACCATGGAGCGGGCCCGTCGCACCGCCACCCGGTAGTCGTGCAGGAACTCGATGTCGAGCTGCTGGCGGACCCCCTCCTCGTTGGCCACTACGTGGTTGCGGAGCCGTTCGAGGACGGCCCCAACCGCCGCCGCCGCGGGCATCTCCCGTTCGAGGGGGACCCCCGGCCCCCGGTCGGCGCCCGGCTCGGCCCGCCCGGTTGCCGCCAGGATGCTGACGATCAAAGGTACGCCCGCCGCCTGCAACCCCATCTCCTCGAGGGCCGCCGTGATCCGGGCGGCCCAACTGCTGTAGCCCCGCACGGGAACGACCGTCACGAAGCGCAGCACGTGGCGGCCCCCGGCCGGCTCGACGACGACGAAACGATCAAGGAACACCCGGGCCACCGTCTTGGCGTCAGGGTTCAGCACAGCGAGGCGCTGCAGGCGGGCTTGCGCGGTGGCCTGCACGAGGAGCCGCCTCCCCTCGATCACGGATCGGACCGGGTCCCACGGGAGGTCACGGGCTTCAGCAGGTGCGTTCTCCATCTCGGCGGTGGCCTGAACCTCCCCGCTGCGAGCGTCGCGAAGCGTAAGTGTGCCGGCGCCCCACCGGTCCGCGCCGACCTCGAGCGTCCGGCCCGAGCCGTAGAGCCGCCAATCGGCGGTGTCCAGGTACTGGCGGGCGCTGGCCCCACCGGGCTCGGCCGCGATGATGGCCGTGTCACCCAGGCGAGCGAGCACGGCGCGCGTCGAGATCCGGGACGGCAAGCGGTACCGGAGCGGGCCCATCAGCGCGGCACGGATGCGGGTTGGTACTTGTAGATCAGGCCGGCCAGGTTAATGAGGCCAGGCTAATGAGACTGGAGGAGATCCAGTCGCCGGGTGACGTTGACTGCATGGTCACCGAGTCGCTCGAAGTACCGGGCGACCAGCCCCATCTCGATGGCGACCGGGATGGACACCCCGCCCGCGGCCAGCTCGGCGGTCAGGCTGACGTGCAGGTCGTCGATCTCGTCGTCGCGGGCTCGCAGCAGGTCGGCCGCGGTCGGATCCTGGTTGGCGTAGGCGGCCGCCGCCATGCCCCACATCTCCAGCCCCACAGCGCCCATCTGGGAGACCAGGCTGAGGGCTCTCGGCGTCAGCCACCGGGCCAGACCCTGCGCAGCGTGCGAGGCGATGTGCTCAGCCAGGTCGCCGCTGCGCTCCAGCTCGGGCAGGATGCGCAGGATCAGGAGCAGCTTGCGCTGCCGGTCTGCGTCGTCGGAAGGGCGAATCAGCTCGTCGAGCACCGCTTTCTCCAGGCTGCGGTGCAAGGCGTCGATCAGCTGGTCCCGGGCAACCAAGGCCCGCGCCGCGTCCCGGTCGGTAGCGAGAAATATCTCCGTGGCCCCGGCCAGGGCCTCCCTGACCAGCGTGAAGATGCGCAGCACCTCTTCGTCCAGCTTGACCAGGCCGGCAACGCCGGGCGCGATGGACCGTGCGACCGCAGCCACGTCGACCGAGGCGGCCAGCACTGCTTCGCCCGGCAAGGCCGGGGCGGGTTCGATCACGTGCATTCCCTCCGGCGGCGCGCTCTCCGGCCCAGCACAAGGGCTCCGCTGGAGTCTTGCCGACCCGGCCCCGGACCGGAAGGGCGAGCTGGTGAGTGTTCGGACGTTTATGGCCTCACGTACACCGAATGTTCATCTTTTGTTCACCCAGAGCTGGGCATCAGGAACCAAGCGGGGTGACCGAGCTCCAGTTGGGCTGCGAGGGGTGGGCCTGGCCGGCCGGGGCAGCGCCGAAGACCCCCATGATGTTGAGCGTCATCTCGGCGAGCGGGGTGGAGCCGCAGTCCCCGCCATTGGGGGCGCAGGGATCGATGGCGGGAATCCAGTTGACCGTGCCCGTGTCGAGTATCCCCGCCTTGGAGGTGGCGTCGGTGTAGTACGTGAGGTCGGAATAGGTGAAACCGTCCCAGCTGCCCTGATTGGTGTAGACCGACTTGAGGGGCAGCGGAGAGTGGGCCATGACCTCGATGTTGGTGGGAAACGACCCGGCCGGCGCCAG
>JAFAWZ010000200.1 GCA_019241495.1 Acidimicrobiales bacterium
TGAGCGCCAGCTGGCGTAGTCGAAAGGCGCCCGGGGCCACCGGCGAATGCACCCGACGGAGCCTCACCTCGAGCGGCTCGGCCACGCCGAACACCCTGGCCAGGCGATCCCCGGCCCGCCGGGCCAGAGGAAGCAGGACCTGGCCGAGTGAGTCGACGGACATGGGGTCGGTCGGACGCCGAGCCTCGGTTGAACCCGGGTGGAACGGACGCAGCCGGTCGGCTAGCGAAAGCCGAGAGGTGCGCCTCCACTGCGAGAGCAACAGAGTGGCGCCCGCCCACACGAGCAGACCGGCGACCAGGATCAGGCGGCTCATTGGTGCACCCTCCAAACGACGGTGCACCAACCTGTGACATTGGTTCGCTCCGCAACGTCGCTCACTGCGCTACCCGGCCCGGAAGACGCGGGGATTCTCAGGCAGCCGCATGAGCCGCCCTGACCACATCCAGCACACCGCGACCGACAGGAGCCCAACTATCACTGCGAGCTGCCCTCCGGGGGTGGCATAGGCAGACCGCCCGGTTCCGATGGCCAGTCCGGCCAACGCCATGCCGAGCGGCACCAGAAGGACGAACCGGCGAGCGAAACGCACCCCGGCCTGCCGGGTAGCCGCATCCTTGCGGTCCTGTAGGTCCAAGGTGCGATCCTCGATGAGCTCGGCCAGCTTGGCATCGAGATCGGTACCGCCGATCTCGTAGGCCACCATCAGGGTCTCGCCGACCACATCGGCCGTGGGATCGGCCAGGCGCGACTTGAGCAGCTCCACGGTGCGGCTGAAGTCGGTCGTGAGCAGCCATTCCCGTTCTGCCGCGGCGAACGCCGGTCTCCACTCGGGGGGTGCTCGACGGGCCGACTCGAACAATGCTTGGGGAATGGATCGGCCCATGCTCCCGGCTCGGATCCGGAGCTCCTCGATCAGGCGGGGCCACGCTTCTGTAGCGGTGGCCAGCCGGGCCAACCGTCGACGCCGGTATGCCGACACCGGAAAGCCGGCCACGAGCAGACCGGCGATCAGGGCTGGCGCAGCTGCACCGAACACGAGGAAGGAGCAGACCGCCCCGGCCACGAACATGGCCGCCACCGCGCCGGCGAACTCCGTTACCGACGTATCTCCCAGGCCGGCTTGGTTCATCCATCTGCGGGCCCGGGGCCCGATCCGCTCTCGCCGGTGTCGTAACCGTCGCGTTCGTCCGTAGACGACCGAGGTGTAGATCAGGTAAGCGCCTGCTGCAGCCAACACAGCGGCCAGGCCCCCAGCCCAGGGCTCGCTCATGGCCGCGGACCGGGTGAGGCCAGGCCGCGCAGGTCGTAGCCGTGGAGCTCCAGGGACCGCGCCGCCCGTACCGGGAGATTGCCCGTCCATCGCAGCTCGTCGGTGAAACGGGGCCGGGCGAAGACCGATGTGGTTGTGAACGCCACTGTGCCCGGGCCCACCTGGAGGTCTTCTATTGCCAGAACCTCTGTCACTTTCAGTTGCCGATCCCTGCGAACGCAATGGACGACCACATCGACCGCTTCGCTGACCAGGGCAGAAAGAGCGGCAAGAGTCAGCTCCGAGCCGGTCTCGGCGAGCTGGCAGATGAAGCGCAGCCGGGACAGGGCCTGGCGGGCCGACCCGGCGTGGATCGTCGTGAAACCTTGCACACCCGAAGAGAGGGTCAGCAACAAGGGCAGCGCCTCTCGGTCGCGCACCTCACCTACGATCGCCACGTCGGGAGCCATGCGGAGAAAGCCGGCAACCAGCCGGCGGAGGTCGATCTCTTTGCGATCGGGACGCGCCGGCCGGGTCTGCATGTGCGCCACGTTCGGGAGGGGGACATCGGTTTCGAAGACCTCCTCTGCGACCACGATCCGCAAAGCCGGGTCCAGCTCGGCGGCCAGGCATCCGAGCATGGTGGTCTTGCCCGACCCGGGCGCCCCGGCGATGAGGATGGAGAGCCCGCTCCGCACGCACGCGGTGAGGAAGCGGCCGGTTGCGTGGTCGAGCATGCCCAGGCTGATCAGCTCGGGGAGCGATCGTCGGGCCACGCCTGAGAATTTTCGGATGTTCACCAGCGTGTGGCCGTCCCGGCCCACGTCGGAGTGAACGATGTGGAGGCGCGCGCCGTTGTCCAGTTGGGCGTCCTGCAGGCCCTCTGATGGATCCAGCTTGCGATGCGAGCGACTGGCGTCGTCGAGGATCTTGGTGAGCACCCGGATCACGTGCTCGTCGTCGTGAAAGACCTCGTGGTGATAACCGCCGCTACCGGAGTGACGTTTGGTGAAGATGGCGCCCGGCCCGTTGACCATGATCTCCCACACGTCAGGGTCGATCAAAAGTGGATCGAGAGGTCCGTAGCCGGTGAGGTTGCGCAGGGCCCGTTCCACGGCGCCGTCAGGGTCGGCGATGTCGATCGGTCGCCGCCCCTTGCGGAATTCTCCCCGCCAACGCCCTACCTCGCCGACCAGGAGGCCGCGCAGCTTCTCGCGCGCGCCGGGAGTCGACATGTCGATGTCGGCGGCCTTGGCCTGCTCGAGGACCGCCTGTTCTATCTCTTTGAGGGGGGAGGCCCACACCTGCCCGCTCACCGCCGGCGCCGCCACGGCTCGTAATGTACCTAATGGACATTAACCCCGAAAGGGGTGAATTTTTCCCCGAGAACCTCTATCTGGCGTCCACGCCTGCGCTTGCGGCGGACGCCCGGCGGAACCGGGCTCCTCCTACCGACGCAGACTGGGTTGTCGTCAACCAACGGGTCTCGAGCACGTCGACCTCAGGGTCGTGCTCGGCGCACCACACCGTGATGGTGTTCTGGACGGCCAACCCAACGCCCGTCGAGATCTCGCGCCATCACCCCCGGTGGCCGCCCGACAACGCCCAGGTGGTTGCAACAATGGAGGGATGCCGCCTCTCGTGTCGGCCTGGCAGGGGGACATCACCCGCCTGGATGTAGACGCCATCGTCAACGCGGCCAACTCCGCCCTGGCGGGGGGTGGCGGCGTGGACGGAGCCATCCACGCCGCGGCCGGGAGACAGGAGCTGTCCGCCGCCTGCGCCAACCTCGGAGGCTGCGAGCCAGGCGACGCCAAGGCCACTCCGGGATTCGCGCTGCCCGCTACCTGGATCATTCACACCGTTGGACCGGTATGGCGGGGCGGAGCCCACGGTGAGGAGCGGGTTTTGGCGTCGTGCTACCGCCGCTCGCTCGAAGTAGCGGACCGGTTGGGGGCCCGGTCCATCGCCTTCCCCGCCATCTCGACGGGCGTATACGGCTACCCGCGCCGGCTGGCGGCCGAGATCGCAGTCTCGGTGCTGCGTGAGACCGACAGCCCTATTGGCCGGGCCGTCCTGGTTGCCTTCGATCGGGAGACGACGGAGCTGTATGAGCAGCTGCTCAGCGCTCCTCGCCCAGCTCCTGGAGGGCCCGCCTGAGCGCATCCGCCAGCTGGCGAGCATCCCCTGGCGCCAGATGGGCAACCTGGCCGTAGCCGGGCCGCCCGATGTCCTCGACGGTGAGCTCCACCAACAACGAGTCGCATGCCTCGCAGTCATCCAAGATGGCGACGGCCCACGCCGACTGAGTCTTCTCGTCGTCGTCGGCGGGGTGATGGTCGCGGCCGTACTCGATGAGCTTCTTCACCACCTCAGAGTCAAGCAGGCGCCGAGTCAAGCTGGCTCCAGTATTGAAGGTTGAATATATTTCATGTATTTATGATGTTGTGCGTGTTGGGATCGACGGCGAGCACGTGGTGAAGACGGCGATCGACGAGGCCGACCGAGCCCGGTTGGTCCGGGAGGCGGCGGTGTTGCACGCCGCGGCCCATCCTGCCGTGGTCCGCTTGCTCGAGGTCACCGACGATCGCCTGGTGTTGGAGAGGGTGGAGGGTCCGACGCTGGCCGACCTGCCCCAGCAGTCGCCTGAAGTCGTGGCCGGCTGGGGCGCGGCGTTGGCCACCACGGTGGCCGACCTCCACGACATCGGCTACTCCCACGGGGCGATCTGCGAGGAGCATGTGGTCTTCGACGGGAGCGGTCGCCCGTTGCTCTGTAGCTTCGGCCGGGCCGTCGACGCGACCCACTCCGAATGGGAGGCGTCGGTCGGCCGGGACGTGGCGGCGGTGGTCCGCATGGTCGCCGACCGGCTTCCCGCGGTTGGGAATCAAAGGCTGCGCCGGGCCCTGCGCCGAGCTGCCTCGGGACACAGCACCAGAGACCTGTCGGGGTGGTTGGGGCGGCCCCTTACCGCACGGGCGGTAGCTCGGCTGCTGGTCGAACAAGTCCCTGGCGCACGTC
>JAFAWZ010000227.1 GCA_019241495.1 Acidimicrobiales bacterium
GACCCGCTTAGGAGGGTCCCGATGATGGAACCACTAAGAGGTACGCGTGCCCATGTCGAGGAATTGCTGTGTAGCGTGTCGAGTCCAGCCGAGCTGCTCGAGCGTCTGGGCTCGTAGAGGAAGAGGCTAAACCGTTATGGCAGAAAGAGAACAGATCAAGAAGACGGCGCCTGCCCGCAGTGACGAGGAAGCCGTAGACGAGGTCCCCACCACCAACAAGAAGGGCGAGGAGCTCAAGGCCGAGCTCGACGATCTCCTCGACGAGATCGACGAGGTTCTCGAGGAGAACGCCGAGGAGTTCGTCCGCAGCTACGTCCAGAAGGGCGGCGAGTAATCGCTCGTCTGAACCTGCCCATGTTCGGCCCGACCGACGGCCCGGGCCCGAGCTTCACCGAGGTCCTCCGGCGGGCGGGCTTGGACCCGTTCGTGGCTCCCACTTCGGGGCCGCACGCCAGCCCGGCGCCGTTCGAGGTGCGCCACGGCACGACCATCGTGGCGCTGCGTTATGGCGACGGCGTGGTGATGGCCGGCGACCGGCGGGCGACGGCGGGGTCGTCCATCGCTCACCGGGCCATGGAGAAGGTCCATCCGGCCGACCGCCACAGCGGGGTCGCCATCGCCGGCGCGGCCGGCGTGGCCATGGAGATGGTGCGCCTGTTCCAACTGCAGCTCGAGCACTACGAGAAGGTCGAAGGTGCGGCGCTGAGCCTCGAAGGCAAGGCCAACCAGCTGTCGCAGATGGTGCGCTCCAACCTGGCCATGGCCATGCAGGGTTTCGTGGTCGTGCCCCTCTTTGCCGGTTTCGACGTGCGGCGCGGCGTGGGTCGCATCTACTCCTACGATCCGACCGGTGGGCGCTACGAAGAGACCGATTTCCACGCCGACGGGTCCGGGGGCCGCGACGCCCGCACGACGGTGAAGCTCGGATGGAGACCAGGGCTGGCCCGGGCCGAGGCGGTGGAGCTGGCCGTTCGGGCCCTCTGGCACGCTGCCGACGAGGACTCGGCCACAGGCGGCCCCGACGCGGTGCGGGGGATCTACCCGACCGTCGCCACCATCACGGCGGGCGGATTCGAATACCTCGGCACGGGCGAGGTGGCGGAGCGCTTCGCCGCCGTCGTTCGCGACGAGGAGCAGCAGGAAGCGCGTTGAGCCCATGAGCATGCCGTTCTACGTCGCCCCCGAGCAGTTCATGAAGGACAAGGCGGACTTCGCCCGCAAGAACATTGCCCGGGGTCGCCCATTGGTGGCGGCGGTCTACTCGTCGGGCATCCTCATATGCGCCGAGAACCAGTCCAAGAGCCTCCACAAGGTGAGTGAGATCTACGACCGGATCGCCTTCGCCGGTGTGGGGCGTTACAACGAGTTCGACTCCCTGCGGCGGGCCGGTGTGCAGCACGCCGATGTCAAGGGCTACCAGTTCAGCCGGGAAGATGTCGACGCCCGATCCCTCGCTAACCTGTACGCCCAGTACATGGGAAACGTGTTCACCCACGAGCTGAAGCCCCTCGAGGTGGAGATCCTCGTGGCTGAAGTGGGCTCCGAGCCGGGAGCCGACCAGCTCTTCCACATCCTCTACGACGGTTCGGTCGTCGACGAGGATCGCTACACGGTGCTGGGCGGAGAAGCGGACGTCATTCGCGACCGGATCCAAGAGGGTTTTTCGCCGGACTGGGAGCTGGCCGAGATCTTGGGGCGCGCCGCCCGGGCCCTGAGCGGGGATCGCCCGCCGGTCGCGGCCGACCTGGAGGTGGCAGTGCTGGACCGGGGCAATGGGCGACGGGCTTTCCGCCGACTCGAGGACCCGGAGGTCGCGAGCGCGCTGGAGGGGTGACCGGGGATGAACGAGCCGACTGAGGAGTCCCTGTCCGCCCTTCTCCACGAGACGCGTCGTTTCGGACCCCCTCCTGAGCTGGCGGCGGCGGCCAACGCCAGAGCTGACATGTACGAGCGGGCCGCCGCCGACCGGATCGCGTTCTGGGAAGAGCAGGCCCGGCGCCTCACGTGGGTCCAGCCTTGGGAACGTGCCCTGGAGTGGGACGCCCCGTTCGCGAAGTGGTTCGTCGGCGGTCGGCTGAACGTCGCTTACAACTGTGTGGACCGCCATGTCGAGGCTGGCCTCGGCGGGCGGGTGGCGTTCTACTGGGAGGGCGAGCCAGGAGACACCCGGGAGATCTCCTACACCGAGCTGAAGGACGAGGTGGGGCGGGCCGCGAACGCCCTGGCCGAGCTCGGGGTGGAGGCGGGCACCAAGGTGGCCATCTACATGCCGATGATCCCCGAAACGGTAGTGACCATGCTGGCGTGTGCCCGCCTGGGTGCTCCCCACATGGTGGTCTTCGGGGGGTTCTCCGCAGAGGCGCTGCGGGACCGGATCCTCGACTGCGACGCCCACTTCGTGGTTACCGCCGACGGCGGGTACCGGCGGGGGGCGCCGAGCGCCCTCAAGCCGGCCGTGGACGAGGCTCTCGAAGCCTGCCCGGGTGTGCGGAAGGTCCTGGTGGTGCGCCGGACCGGGCAGGACGTGGGCTGGTCCGAGGGCCGCGACGTGTGGTGGCACGATCTGGTGCCTCGCCAGTCGGAGCACCACGAGCCCCCCTCGTTCGACTCCGAGCACCCGCTGTACATCATGTACACGAGCGGGACGACGGCCAAACCGAAGGGCATCTTGCACACCTCCGGTGGCTATTTGACCCAAACCTCGGCCACTCACCAATGGGTCTTCGACCTCAAGGGAGACACCGACGTGTTCTGGACCGCAGCTGATATCGGCTGGGTCACCGGACACAGCTACATCGTCTACGGCCCCTTGGCCAACGGGGCGACCTCGGTCATGTACGAAGGGACCCCGGACACACCGACTCGCGATCGGTGGTGGCAGATCGTGGACAAGTACAAGGTGAGCATCCTCTACACCGCGCCCACGACCATCCGGACCTTCATGAAATGGGGAGAGGACCTGCCGGCCGCGCACGACCTGACCTCGCTTCGGCTGCTCGGTTCGGTCGGCGAGCCCATCAACCCCGAGGCTTGGATGTGGTACCGAACCCACATCGGCGGAGGGCGTTGCCCGATCGTCGACACGTGGTGGCAGACCGAGACGGGCGGGATCATGATCTCGCCGCTACCCGGGGTGACCGAGACCAAGCCGGGCGCGGCCATGACACCTCTCCCCGGAGTGGTCGCCGATGTGGTGCGCCCGGACGGCTCCTCGGTTGGCAACGACGAAGGCGGCTTCTTGGTGATCAAGGAGCCATGGCCGGGGATGCTGCGGGGCATCTGGGGGGACGACCAGCGCTATCGGGACACCTACTGGTCGCGCTTCGCGGGTACGTACTTCGCGGGCGACGGCGCCAAGCGCGACGAGGACGGCGACATCTGGTTGCTGGGCCGGGTCGATGATGTCATGAACGTCTCCGGCCACCGCATCTCGACGACCGAGGTGGAGCACGCCCTCGTCGGCCACCCAGCTGTGGCCGAAGCGGCAGTAGTCGGCGCGTCCGACCCGACCACGGGCCAGGCGATCGTGGCTTTCGTCACCGTCAAAAGCGGGGCCGACGATGGTCAAGGGGGCGAAGGCCTGGTCCACGAGCTGCGCAACCATGTGTCCCGGGAGATCGGGCCCATCGCCAAGCCGCGCCAGATCCTGCTCACCCCTGAGCTTCCCAAGACCCGCAGTGGCAAGATCATGCGACGCCTGCTTCGCGATGTCGCCGAGCAGAGGGAACTGGGTGACGTCACCACGCTGCTCGATCCCACCGTGGTCAACGCCATCCGGGACCGCATGGTCCCAGGAGCCGAGGAGAGGGAACAGGCCTAGGGTCTGCCCCCGGCCGTGGGCCCGGAACCACTAGGACCGATGAACCGCTAGCGTGCCCGCTGGAATGGACCGGCGCATCTTCGGTTTGGAGAACGAGTACGGCGTCACCTGCACGCTGCGCGGCCAGCGCCGGCTCAGCCCCGACGAGGTCGCCCGGTACCTGTTCCGTCGGGTCGTCAGCTGGGGTCGGTCCTCCAACGTCTTCTTGGAGAACGGCGCCCGCCTCTACCTCGACGTGGGCAGCCATCCCGAGTACGCCACACCTGAGTGCGACTCCATCTTGGACCTCGTCGCTCACGACAAGGCGGGGGAGCGCATCTTGGAGCAACTTGTCGCGTCGGCCGAGGCCAGATTGCGAGAAGAAGGGATCCGGGGGGTGGTGTTCCTCTTCAAGAACAACACCGATTCGGCGGGCAACTCCTACGGTTGCCACGAGAACTACCTGACCAGCCGCCGAGACGATTTCGCCCACTACGCCGAGGTGCTCATCCCGTTCCTCGTGTCGCGGCAGATCTATGCGGGCGCCGGGAAGGTGCTGCAGACGGCCCGCGGCGCCATGTACTGCATCAGCCAGCGTGCCGAGCACATCTGGGAGGGCGTGTCGTCCGCCACGACCCGAAGCCGCCCCATTATCAACACCCGCGACGAGCCTCATGCCGACGCCGAGCGTTACCGGCGCCTACACGTGATAGTCGGCGACTCCAACATGAGCGAGTACGCCACCTTCTTGAAGGTTGGCGCTACCAGCATCCTCCTTCGGATGCTCGAAGACCCGGCCGTGATCCTGAGGGACATGACCCTGGAGAACCCCATCCGAGCCATTCGGGAGATCAGCCATGACATCACGCTACGGCGGCGGGTCCGGTTGGCCAACGGGCGCGAGGCCAGCGCG
>JAFAWZ010000273.1 GCA_019241495.1 Acidimicrobiales bacterium
CGAGCTGGGCATCGGCGACTCGATCATCATGCTGGCCGACGAGTTCCCGGACATGGGCGTCCGTGGACCGAAGTCGGTCGGTGGCTCGCCCGTGACGATTCACGTGTATGTGGAAGACGTCGACACCACGTTCGAGCGCGCCCTCAAAGCTGGTGCGACCAGCCTGCGCCCAGTGGAGGACAAGTTCTACGGTGACAGAGGCGGTGAGTTCGAGGATCCCTTCGGGCACCGTTGGAGCATCGCCAGCCACGTCGAGGACGTCTCTCCGGCTGAGATGGAACGGCGCATGGGTCAGATGCCCGGTTAGGACCGTCGCGTAGTAGTGATCTTTCCCGCCACGGTTCGTAGGCGGGCTCTTGGCGTCGGCCTAATACGCGACGTCAAGCAAGGTCGGTCAGGCGTGGTACCAGGTATCCCGGAACGTCGACCCGGTCCCATCTAGACCAGACGGCTGGGCCTTGACCGCTCCTGTGCTGGTTACCATCGTGATGTCGTGGAGATCTCCGTCGGCGGCGAACGACGAGATGGAGCCGGTGCCGGTGGCGTCAGAGGCCTTCGCCCCAGAGAAGGTGACAGTCCCGAAATTCGTGAGGTTGGCCAGGCTGCAGTAAAAAGCGTTGCAGAGCTCGGGCGCCTCGGCCACCCATTCTGCCGACGCGTCGGCGTCGGATCCGGTCTCGGCTTGGGAGAACTGCCACCCCTCCGCGGGATCAGTCAACGACAGCGTGTAGGAGGTCCCCGAACGGGTCACAGCCGCGGTCAACGTGTCGCCCGCCCTCACCGGATAGGTATACCTGGACAGGCTCACTGAGGGTGCGGGGTACATCTCGAACCAGGCGTAGTAAGTGGGCGCACCTCGCGAGCAGTCCGAGTCGGTCCCGAGCTGCTCGACCGAGTTGGACGAGTAGCCGTCCAGGCCGACCCAGAACGAGGCGTAGGTCGAGCTTCTCCTGGAACAGCTGGCGGTCGGCACGGTCCAGCTACCCACCACCTTGGTGGCGTTCGTCGTGGAGACTGCGTAACCCGACCAGTTGGACGACTGCACGTTGTCGTCGAACACGCTCCTCGCGAGCATCGGGCGGTGGACGATCGACACGGTCGTGGCGGCCGCCCCTCCTGCCGCAGCTATGGCCTGGCCGCTGGGAATCAGAACCGTCAGTGCGCCGAGCAGAGCCGGCAAGGACCGTCGCTTCATTTCTAAATAACCCCTTCCGACATAGCCCATGCGCGGCCGCCACCAGCACCGCTCGAGGAACGATATCTCACCCCCCAAGCGCGCTTCTAGAACTGCCCCGCCAGAAAGGTAGGGGCGGAGAAATCCACGAACAGCGTCTGGAACTACACGGATGCACTTACAAGGGCAGCAGTTCCCGCGCCCGGGCGGCCTGGCCAGTGACGTGGTCCTCCGGCGACCTCACCCGGCTCGAGAAACACGACGGCGAGCAGCATGACCCCGATCGCTCACTGTCGTCGCTGAAAGCCCACACGGACACGACGCTAGAGGCAACGTCCGACCGCTACTCGATGAATCCCCTTCGCGCATGAATCGCGCACGCCCCCCGGCACGCCACTTATCCACAGCCCCAGGAATGACAACACCCAGGCCACACCTGGGTTTTTCGGAGTGGAGACGATGGGACTCGAACCCACGACCCCCTGCTTGCAAAGCAGGTGCTCTGCCAACTGAGCTACGTCCCCGTGGTCTCGGAAACCCGGGATCCGGTCCATCCACGTTACCGAAGCTGCGGTGAACGCTACCCCCCGCTTGCCGGCTCCTCGCGACGTGAGAGCATGCCCTCATGAGCACGACGTGGGATCCCGACCAGTACCTGCGCTTCGGCGACGAGCGGAGCCGACCCTTCTGGGACCTGGTCCAACGGGTGCCGGTCAGCTCCCCCGGGCTCGTGGTCGATCTCGGCTGCGGCCCGGGAAACCTCACCGCTCAGCTGTCCGACCTGTGGCCGGGCGCTCGGGTCATCGGCGTCGACAGCTCGGAGGAGATGATCTCGCGAGCCGAGGCGCTAGCGTCTGACTCCCTGTCGTTCGCGCTCGGGGACCTGCGTACCTGGAGTCCACCGCAACCCGTGGATGTGTTGGTGTCGAACGCCGCCTTGCAGTGGGTTGCGGACCACGCCGGCTTGTTCGAGCGTCTCCTGGGCTTCCTGGCTCCAGGTGGGGCCTTCGCCTTTCAGGTCCCCGGGAACTTCGGCTGCCCCAGCCATGTGCTCCTCCGCGAACTGGCCACCTCGGATCGCTGGGCGGAGCTCATGGCCCCAGCGGTGGCCTCCTCCCCGAGCTCGTCGGAGCCGGCCGAGTACCTGCACGCCCTCTTCGAGGCCGGGGCAGCGAGCGTGGACGCATGGGAGACCACCTATCTGCACGTGCTGGAGGGCCCCGATGCGGTACTCGAATGGATCACGGGCACTGGTCTCCGACCCTTCCTTCGGGCCCTGGAGACCTCAGAGAAGCCATCGGACCGGGAGGACTTCCTCACGGCATACGGTGCGGCCCTTCGCGCTGCCTACCCGATGGACCCGACCGGTCGGACGGTGTTCCCATTTCGTCGCATCTTCTCGATTTCGATGGCAGTCCAAGGACCGGCCGGTGTGGTCGGCGGTGTCGCCGGGAATCGCTAGAGTTTTGATCGAAGGGAGCAACCGAGCAGACGGGAGAAGTGGGCCGGTGCCGGAAGAAGAAGAACTCGTCGCGGAGCAGGTCGTAGCTATCGCTCAATCGCACACTCTGACGGTGCGGATCTCACAGCACGCGGCCGAGGAGTTCTGGCGGGTAGATGTCAGCAACCCATCCATCCCATCCCGGTCCATGACCACGACCGTCGCCCCGGGCGACAGTTTCATGATGAACCTGATCAACGGGGCGGTCAGCGGCGAGCAGCTCGCCTGGCGTCACCTTGCTCACTGGGGCCGCGACGCCTTGTCCCGACCCGCCCAGGCGCCCAGGCGGCGCTTCGCCTGAGAAAACGATCAAGGTCGTTTCGACCTGCCGCCATCCGTCTGGCTAGCCTGCCGGCGACATGCAGACTGGGACTCAAGGGCAAGCTGTGACCGCGGGAGGCCTGATCACCCGAGCTCGCCAGCTGGGACTGCCCGGATCGTCGCCCGATGCATTGGCCCACCTCGTCGCCGACGCGCGAGGCGACCGGGAGCTCCTGGAGGCGGCGAGGGACGAACTGGCCAGGCATTTGCACACCCACGGGGATGACTTCGAGGGTACGGCCGCCCTTCAGCTGCTGAACCGGGCGCTGGCCGCCCTACCCCGCCATGACCCTATGGACTGGCGGGTGCGCTGGGACCAGCGGTTCCGCCGGCCGTAGGCGCCCGGTCGTAGTCAGCGCCCTGAAACGCCGAGAGGGTCACTCCGGCGTCGGCCAACTCGTGCAGGAACGCCCCAGGCTCGCTGACTAGCTCGGCCAGGCCGGAGGCACCGGGTTGGCCGATGCGGCCCGTGGCGATCCAGCGCGCCGTCGTCGCGCTCACCGTCGCGGCCACCACGGCGGGCGCAGTCGCGGCGCCGAGGATCCGGGTGTCGGTCCGGGCCCCGATCCAGCCCCGCATCTCCACCCGTAACGCTCCGACCAGACCCTCTGGGTGGGGCGACCGCAACATGGGCAACCAGGCGGTCACCCGGTCCCGGCGCGTGGCTTCGAGGCGGGAGGTGATCCGGCGGCATCCTGGGAAAGCGGGCACCAAGAGCAAGGGATCAGAGAGGGAGGCCCGGTAGCAATCGGCCCCGCCCACCGGCTCCGGGAACCACACCAGCTCCCGCCCCGAACCACCGGGCCGGCGGTGCCACTCCCCCTCGAGCCAGTCCAGGGCGACCCCGGTGAGAGCGCTGTGGTGGCGCCGGGCACAGGCCGGTCCCCCGGTGCCAAGGCTGGCAACGTGGATCTCCTCCACCCGGTCGAACTCCGACCGAAGCCGGGCCGCCAGCACGCACGACAAACCCGGGGCCATGGTCGTGCCGACCGCCACGGTGAGCCCTCGGCTGCGGGCTCTGGCGTCGAGGCCGAGAAGAGCCCTCACTTCAGCCGGATCATCCACCGCGCACACCGCGTGGCTGCCCCGTTCCAAGGCCGCCCTGACTGCTCGTCGAGCACCGGAAGGGACGGCCGTGATCGTGACATCCGCGTCAACCGGGTCACCCGGCCCGCCCTGGCGCAGCTCGAACGGCCCACTCCAGGCCGCGATCTGATCGGCCACCCGTTTCGGGTCCCGGTGGACAACGGTGACCGACGTGAACACCGGGTCCGCAGCCAGGATGTGGGCGATCCGGCCGCCGACAGCACCCATGCCGATGAGAGCAGCGCGCACGGGCGGCTAGTGGAGCTCGTCGGGAGGTATCTCCCGCCAACCACCTCGTTGTGGAGGGGTGCCGCCCGAGCCGCGGAGGCGCACGATCCCGGCGATGATGGCGGTGGCTCCGAGGGCGACTAGGGCCCGGCGCAATGCTTTCACAGCTGAACGATCCTAAGCGCCCGAGCCGAAACCTGATCGCCCGGGAGCCGGGCTACTTGCTGTCGGCCACGGCGAGACGGAACGCGTCGCTCGGCTGGCCATCGGGCGATGCTCCGGTCCACGTGACCGTAAGCGAGGAGAACTGCGGGCCACCCGGGGTGCGCACCACTGTCGACAGGGCCAGGCCGGCGGGGGCCGCCGTGTCGTGCCCGGACACCTTGAGATGGACCAGGCCCGTGCCCACCGCCCCGGTCGCAGTCCAGGAGGTCCATTTCGAACCGGTCACGACGGTGGTACCGACCCCGCATACCACGATGAGGGTGGAGGGCTCGTAGGCCCCGCCGCCGCAGTTGAACACGGTCGGGACCTGCCCGGCCACCGTGGTCGATGAAGCATTGGAGGAGCTCCCGGGAACCGGACCCGCCGCGGGCCGCGACGGCGGGCTCGTCACATGAGAACGGGTAGAGGTCGAACAGGCGCCCACCAGAACCGAGCCAGCCAGCACCGAGCCCATCAGCGCCAGGGGGGCCGCCCGCCTCGGCCAGCCGGTCACGCGTGCACCGCCACCCGGCGCCGGGCGGTCAGCGCACCGAGGGCGCCGGCCGCCCCGACCATGAGCCCGCCCAGCCACAGCGGAGGAACCGCCCCGGTCGCGGCCACCAGGAGCACGACGACCACGCCGGACTCTACACCGACTACTCCCCACCGCACGGCCGGCCCGAACGAGTCCAGGCGGGCGTGCAGCACCCGCAGCCCGGCCGGCGAGTCGGACCGGGCGGTCAGGAACACGGTCAGCCCCCGTGCCAGACCGAAGGAGATCCCGACGACCAGGGCGCCGATCGGCGAAGTACTTAAGGCGGCCAGCACTAGGATCAGGGCGACGGACGCGGTCATCACGTAGGTGGCGAAGCCCACCCCGATCTGCCACCCGAACCCGGCCCCGTAGAGCCACGGTCGGTACTTCGCCAGCCAGCTGTCGTCCACCTGGCGGCGCACCACCGGTAGGGCCTCGCCGAAGCAACCCCCGTCGATGGCGACCGTCAATAGGGCCAGGCCGGCCCCGGCCGCCGCGATCACGTCACGAGGCGGTGCGATCACCGCCGCCACGGCGGCCAACCCGGAGGCCACGGCGCCCAACGTGATCCCGCCCGCCACGGCGCCGGCCACGAACCACGACGCGGTGGCGCAGTAGCGGTGGCGCCGGCTCCGCTCCCCGAACGGGGTGATGCTCGACAACATCGACAGCCCGCACGGCGAGTACGTCGAGCGCGCCGCTCCGGCCGTCGCCGTGAGAACGCCGAGGAGCACCAGGAGGCCGGTCACGCCCCGGACCCGAGGAACACCGCGTCACCAAAGGTGAAGATCCCGCCGTCGGACGCCACCAACCAGTAGCCCTGCCCCGACGGCGTGGCCGCCATCCCCACGATCGGCCGGGCCAGGCGGATCGCACCCAGGGAGCCGTGGAAGACGGCGTCGCCGAACGTGAAGATCCCGCCGTCGGACGCCACCAACCAGTAGCCCTGCCCCGACGGCGTGGCCGCCATCCCCACGATGGGTTGGGCGAGCGGCGACCCGCCCATCGAACCATGGAAGCCGGCGTCGCCGAAGGCGAATATCCCGCCGTCGGACGCCACCAGCCAGTAACCCGCCCCGCTCTTCGTGGCCGCCATCCCCACGACAGGCCGGGTCAGGCGGATGTTCCCCAGCGATCCCTCGAACGGAGCGTTGAAGTCGAACACCCCGCCGTCGGCGGCTACGAACCGGTAGCCGTCTGATTGGTCGTCGACGGACATGCCGACGATGGGCCGGTTGAGCCGGATGCTCCCGGTGGATCCCTCGAACGGGGCATCACCGAAGGCGAAGATGCCACCGTCGGCGGCTACGAGCCAGTAGCCCTTACCGTCGGGGGTCGATTCCATACCCACAACCGGCTGGGCCAGAGCCACGCCGGCCAGGGAGCCGTACGTCACGGCGTCGCCAAAGATCTTGATCCCGCCGGCCTGGTCGACCAACCAGTAACCCTTACCAGTGGCGGTGACCGCCATCCCGGCCACGTTGGAGCTGTAGGTCGTCGGACCGTCCTGGCAGGGGGCGAAGTGATTGGCGGTGGCGTCGTCGGTCTGGGCGACTGTGGAACAGGTGGCGTCGAGCAGCCAGGGGGCGGTGCAGGAGACCACCCGGCACGAGATCCGCCCGCTGCAGCCGATCTCCTGGTGACATTGCCCGTAGCGGAACTCGGTGCAACCCACGTGGCGGTTGCCGCATGCACCCAGGGCGCACTCGCAGCTGAGGTTGTCACAGCCGGGGCAGAAGTTGCCACCACCGCACCCGCAGCCCTGGCACTCGCCCATGCAGTCGATGTAGTACCGGGGGCCGGCGCAGTACTGGGAACCGTCGGCTTTCCACCAGCCGCCGGCGAAGGTACCAGGCGGGCAGGCGTTGACCCCGTTGTTGATCGTGCAGCAGAACTGGGTGTAGCCGTCGCAGCACAGGTCCGTGCAGTTGCAGTTGTTACCTGCACATGAGCAGATGGCGCCGTACGCGGTGCCCGGGCGGGTGAGCAGCTCGACTGGAGCCACCGACAGGGCGGTCGCGGTCACGGTGGCCTTGGCGAGAAAACCCCGGCGCGATGTGCGGGACAGGAGAAAGCCTCCGATCTCTCCGGCGAGACTCATGCGACCTCCCGGGCCAAGGGGTTGGTCCAGACCAGACAGGCCAACCCGGCAATGACCAAACTCATCAGGGCAAGCGGCAGCCCGTGCCAGGGTTGATGGACAAATAGAGAGCCCAGGTCGCGAGGCGCGCTCGCCGCCCACCACCCCGCCGCCGCGCACGCCCCGAGGTCGAGCGCAGCATGGTGGTGACCGGGCTCGGAGTCAGGACGGCCGAAGCAGCCGCACGACGACAACGGCCAGCCCCGCCATACGGCCGTGATCACGAACATGGCAAACCCCGCGTACGAGACGCTCACCAGCGCTCCGGTCACGGCTCCAGGTGCAGTCAAGGCGGCTGCGCACACCACCACCTCGGCCAGCGCGCCGAGGCGGACCGTGCCCCACCCGATCCGCCAACCCGCGGCGTGCAGGGCCCGGGCGGTGTCCGCGGGGCGCCACAGCTTGGCCAGTCCCGCCGCGCCCAGCACGACTGTGGCGGCGAGAAACGGGGCGGCAACGGGGGGAGCGGTCACAGTCGGATCACGGCATGGCGTCCACGTGGAAGGTGCCTATGAGCTCGTTGGCCCGGGCGCTCGACACGACCCGGTTCGTCATCGATCCGATGACCGAGTACATGCAGAACGCCCTCCCTGCAACGGTGAAGAACCGCTGCACGCCGGCCTGGCCCCGTATGGTGCGTTGCAGCTGCCGGGGTCGGTACGAGTCCGGCGTCACTCCCGGTACCGCGGTGAGCGTCGTGAACAGCGGAGTGCCGGCCGCCTCGGGCCCGAACTCCAAGAAGCTGACGAAGACGTCGTCCGGTCCGAGCGCTTCGACCAACCCACTCCCGTAGTCGCCCCGTTGCGACGGTAGCGGGACGGTGGCCGCGTGCATGATGGGGTAGGTGCGCTCGCCCGCTGCAGCCTCCCGGCGGTAGATGGTCGCCTCCCAGCCAGGCGGAGGGGTGACGGCCAGCCCGGCGGCATTGATCAACCGGGAGGTCAGCCTCGACCCCCGGCGTCGGTCAACGAGGTCGGGTAGAGCCGGGGATCGCCGGGCTCGATGCCCGACGCCCTCAGTTGGGCGTCGACCGCGTCGTCGCGGCGCTGGTCGGCCGCAGAGCGCTCATGCCAGCCGCGGGTGTGGGGTCTGGTGGCGCCGTCCGCAACCGCGTTGGAGACCAGCTGCTTGACCTCCTCCCATCCGGCCGCCACTCCCTCGCCGACGACTCGCCCGGCCGGGCCCGAGACGTACACGAAGTAAGGGGCGTAGGGGATGTCGTAGTACTCCCAGGCTTCTGAAGACATGACCACTGGGATCGACCCGGCCAGGGCGGCGATGGCCCCGGGGGATTCCGCCTCCCCACCTCGAGTCACCGTGACCAGGCGAGCGCCCCCGGGTACGTCGGGCGGGCCTGCTCTGAAGGCGTCCCAGAAACCCCGGCAGGTGCTGCAGCCCGAGGTCAAGAACGCGATCAGGGTGTCGTGACCGACACCGGTCACGGCCAGGCTGAGGGCATCCCCACCGGGGGTCGATCCGGTGAGGTCAACGACGTCGGTGGAACTCGGCCGGGCCGGGGTCGGCCGGACGCCGGGCGCGGCTACGGGCACCGAACCGGCTCCGCCGGACGGATCCAGCTCCACCCCGAGGCGGTGCAGAGCCCGCAGGACCTCGGCGTGACCACGTAGGAGACCAGCCACGAGCAGACCCAGCAGCCCAACCGCGACGGTCAGCCCCACCAGGAGCGCGACCATCCCTCATTGATAGCAGGCCCGGCCGGTTCCGTCGTCGCGCACGGCTCCGATACCCAGGTCTCAGGCGCCATCAGGACCTCGATCAGCCCGTTCGCTACCTACGATCGAGCCATCCGAGAACAGGTACTCCTGCAAGTGACCCTCGAGCACAGCGTCGTGGCGGCGAAGCCATTCGAGCACCATGGAGGCGTGCTCTTGTTCCTCGTCGCGGTTGTGGACCAGGATGGCGCGGAGCTCCGGGTCGGTGGTGGCGTCGATGCGCTGGTCGTACCAGTCGACGGCCTCCAACTCCTCGACAAGCGAAGCCACCGCCCGATGACGGTCGATGGTCTCCGCTCGTAGTTTGGATTGGTCTTCGTGTAGCCCTTCGCTGCTCACCGCCCGTTTATACCCACCCCGTGACGACCTCTTAGCCTAGAGGTGATGCCTTCAAGGGACCGGGACGACCTGTTCGAGGCGGCCCTGCGACAACGAATGGCGGAGCGGGCCCCGTTGGCGGCCCGCATGCGTCCCACCAAGCTCGGCGAGGTGGTGGGCCAGCGGCACCTGCTCGGCCCAGGCGGCCCTCTCCGGGCCCTGATCGAGACGGATCGGCTCTCGTCGATCGTGTTGTGGGGGCCGCCCGGTACGGGCAAGACCACCTTGGCCAGCGTCGTGGCCGCCCAGACCGACCGCGAGTTCGTGTCGTTGTCCGCGGTGAGCGCGGGGGTGAAGGACGTGCGCGAGGTCCTCGAAGCCGCCCGGCGCCGGCTGGCCGAGGACGGTCGGGGGACCATCTTGTTCCTCGACGAGGTGCACCGGTTCAACAAGAGCCAGCAGGACGCCCTGCTACCCGGGGTGGAATCGGGCATCATCACCCTCATCGGAGCGACCACGGAGAACCCTTTCTTCGAGGTGAACGCCCCCCTTCTGAGCCGCTCGACGGTGTTCCGCCTGCACCCGTTGTCCGAGGAGGACCTGAGCGAGCTGGTGAACCGGGCGCTCGACCGCGAAGGGGCGACCATCAGCGATGCCGCCCTCACCCATCTTGTCGACATGGCGGGCGGCGACGCGAGAGCGGCTCTGACCACTCTGGAGATGGCTCTGGCCCTTGCTGAGCAAAAAGAGGTCGGGCTGGAGGACGTGGAACGGGCCCGTCAATCGCGCGTCCTGCCCTACGGCGAAGACGATCACTACGACGTCATCTCGGCGTTCATCAAGTCCATCCGGGGATCCGATCCAGACGCCGGCCTGTACTGGCTGGCCCGGATGCTGCAGGCGGGGGAGGATGCCCGGTTCGTCGCCCGGCGCCTGGTGATCCTCGCTTCAGAGGATGTGGGCATGGCCGATCCTCTTGGCCTGGTCCTGGCCGACGCGGCGGCCCGGGCGGTCGAGTTCGTCGGATTGCCCGAGGCGGGCCTCAATCTGGCTCACGCGGTCGTGTACCTGGCCACCGCTCCGAAGTCCAACTCCGTGACGGCCGGACTCATCCGAGCGAACGAGGACGTCGCCCGCCGCCCGCCCGCCGCCGTGCCCGGCCCGCTCCGGTCGGTCCACCCCTACCAGCGCAACAAGCTCGAAGAAGGCGGGGACTATGTTTACCCGCACAACGATCCGAGCGGGTTCGTGCGCCAGGAGTACCGCCCGACCGAGATCGCCGGGGAGATGGGCACGGCGAGTCGACGCGTCTACTACCGGCCCTCGTCCCACGGCCTCGAAGCAGGAATCGAGGCTCGGCTCAGGGAGTGGTGGGGCGACGCCCCCTACGACGGGGAGAACTGGTGGGAATTCCAGAAGTTCGACGATCCGCGCCGGTGACCGAATTCCGCGACCGCCGCGAGGCGGGCCGGCGGCTGGCCGAGCTCGTCGCCCACCACATGGAGGAGAGCCCGGCACCAGAAGGTTTGGTCGCCGCCCTACCGCGAGGTGGTGTCCCGGTCGCGTTCGAGGTCGCCCGCTTCCTCGGGTGGCCGTTGGACGTGGTTCTCGTCCGCAAGCTGGGTGTGCCCGTCCAGCCCGAGCTGGCCTTCGGGGCCATCGGGGAGGACGCCACGAAGGTCCTGAATCCCGACGTGGTCCGAGCCGCGGCCCTCACGGTCGGGCAAGTGGCCGAGGTCGAGCGCCGCCAGCTCGAACAACTCGACCGGCAAGCCGCGGTGTACCGGAGCGGACGGCCCCCGTTGAGCGTGGCCGGGCGGACCGTGGTCGTGGTCGACGACGGTATGGCTACCGGAGCATCGGCACGGGTTGCGTGCCAGGTTCTACAGGCCCGCGACGCCACCCGGCTGATCGTCGCGGTGCCGGTGGCAACCCGGTCGGTCGTCGAGGATCTTCGCTACGACGTGGAGGTGGTGTGCCCCCTCACTCCCGACCACATGGTCGCGGTGGGCCAGTGGTACCGGGACTTCTCGCAGGTGCCGGAGGAAGAGGTCGTCCAGCTCCTGGGAGCGAGCTGAGTGCCTGCGACCACCGACTCAGTCGCCGTCGGATATGAGGACGCTTCGGTCCATGGCCCGGCGAGGATGGCGGCGGCGGTCGCCTCCCCTTCGGTTGGGGCCGGAGTACGGCTTGTCTTCGTAGTCGTCGTCCGCGGTACCGTCCACGTCCAGGCCGGTGCCCATGCTGTCGTCCAACGTGGCGTCCAAGTCGGCCCACGTGAACCTCGCCCCGCTGCCCGTCGTCGCGGTCTCGATCGGATGGTCCCCGTCTCCGGCCAAGGCACGCAGGATGTGCATTGCGGCCGACGAGCTCAATGAGCGTTCCATGACCGCGACGATGGACCGGGTATCCCAAGCGCGGCCCTCACTTTTCACAACGACCCCACAAACGCTCGTCTTCCCTGGTCAGAGCCTGTTTCACGATGAATTGGGCGTTCCAGTGGGGTTCGGGTTCCGGGCCTTTCCGACACATATTTCCGAGTCGAGGGAAATCCACCGAGCAGACGCTCGCCCGGCGGACCCAACTCTCGCCATGGACCCCTAGCCCGATGCCAGGAGGCCGTCTAGGAACGTGGTGATGAGCCGGTCCCGCTCGAAGCGCGTCACGATTCGTACGGGAGGCCGGTGTGGCGATCGCTCGTTGGCGGCGGAGGCCCGTCGATCCACGAGCAACATCCCCCGGCTCTGCTCGGACCTGAGCTCGACGTCTATAGGGTGCCTCTCGCCACGACGCCAGCGACGGGTCGACTGCCACGACCGCGGCACAGGGGTCGTGCACGGGGCAACCCCGGCGCTGACGGTGGCCAGGGTCGGAGTGGCCAGAGTAGAAGTCCAGGTAGTGCTGGAGGACCTGCCAGGCGAAGCGGCCCGCCGCGGTGTCGCTTCGCTCTATGCGGGCCAGGTCCTCCTCTTCCAGCCAGGTGGCCATGGTGACGTCGAGGCCCACCTGGGTGACCCTCCACGGCGCACCGAACACCAGTCGTGCCGCTTCGGGGTCCAGAGCGACGTTCGCCTCCGCGTAAGGGGTGATGTTTCCCGGGTGCTCCACCGTTCCTCCCATCACCACGACATCGGACACCAGCGCCGCCACCTCGGGATCGAGCAGCAGGGCGAGGGCCAAGTTGGTGAGGGGACCCGTGGCCACGATGGTGCACTGGCCTGGATGGGCCCGAACGATACGGAGCAGCTGGACGGCGGCCGGATCCGTCACCACCGAGCGCCCAGCTGGCGGGGAGGGCGCCCTCCTCGTGTTCGCCCTGCTGGTCATGCCAGCCGCGTCGGCGCAGCAGCTCACTGCACGCCCGGTTCTGAGCCTCACCTTCAGCGTCGCCCTTGCCCTCGTCATCGCGTGGGTCGGACTGGGGATCTCCTACTTCTCGACCTATCCCCCGGGGTTCTGGATCACGACCGTCGGCTTCGTCGTCTACCTGGCCGCGGTAGCGGGTCGGGCTGCCACGGAGCGGCTCATCAGGGGGTCCCCATCCTGACCGGCATCTCGCACATGCTCTCCCACCCGTTCATGGTGCGGGCCTTCGAGGCAGGCAGCGTGATCGCGGTGGCCTGCGGGCTGATCGGGTACTTCGTGGTCCTCCGGGCTCAGGTATTCGCGGGCGACGCCCTGTCCCACGTGGCGTTCACCGCCGCCCTCGCCGCCTTGGCGGCCGGGCTCGACCTGCGGTTGGGGCTGTTCGCCGGGTGTGCCCTCTTCGGTGCGGCCATCGCCGTCATCGGACCAAGAGGACGGGCCGATGACGTCGTCATCGGGAACGCCTTCGCTTGGATACTCGGCCTCGGCGCTCTGTCCCTCACCCTCTACACCACGAGCTCGTCGAACGGAGTCGCCGGGGTGAACGTGCTCTTCGGGTCCATATTCGGGTTGAGTCGTTCGCAAGCCGGCCTGGCCACCGCCATCGGCGCCGGGGTCGTCGTCGCGGCCGTCGTCATAGCCCCGCCCCTATTGTTCGCCTCCGTGGACGGCTCGGTGGCCGCCGCGGCCGGAATCCCCGTGAGGCTCCTCGGCGTCATCTTCCTTGCCCTGGTCGGAGTCACCGCGGGGGAGGCGACTCAGGCGGTCGGCTCGCTCCTCCTGCTCGGCCTGCTCGCCGGGCCGGCCGGGGCCGCTCACAAGCTCACCGACCGGCCCTGGCTGGGCCTTCTCCTGTCGGCCGGGCAGGCCGTGTTGTCGTTGTGGGCCGGGCTCATCCTCTCCTACAACTCGCCCCGCCTACCGCCCTCGTTCAGCATCCTGGCCGTCAGCACAGGCCTGTACGTGCTCTCCCACATCCGCCCCATACGCGTGCCGAAGGCCCATAGGAACTCTGTAGCCTTCACCCGGAAATGAACGTCCACCACCTCCTGACCACCTATGGCTACGCGGCGGTGTTCGTGTTCGTGGGCATCGAGAGCCTCGGGATCCCCCTCCCCGGGGAGACCATGCTCATCACAGCCGGGGCCTACGCGGGGAGCACCCACAAGCTCTCGGTTTGGGGCATCGTGGCGGCTTCCATAGCGGGAGCCATCATCGGCGACAACATCGGCTTCTGGATCGGGGACAAGGGTGGCTACCGGCTCCTTCACCGCTACGGCCGCTACATCCGCTTCGACGAGCCGAAGATGAAGATCGGTCGGTACATATTCGACCGGCACGGTCCCAAAGTCGTCTTCTTCGGGCGGTTCGTATCGGTCTTGCGGACCTACGCCGCCTTCCTGGCTGGGACCAACCGGATGTCCTGGCGCAAGTTCCTGATATTCAACGCGGCCGGCGGCGTCATCTGGTCGGCGATCTACGGTTTCGTCGCCTACGGGGCCGGCCACACCCTGCACCGGCTCTCCGGCACCATAAACCTGGTGCTCGGGATCGTGGCGGTCATCGCGATAGCCACCGCCTTCGTAGTCATGCGTCGGCACATCAAGAAGTTGGAGGCGACCGCCGAGGCCGCTTACCCAGGGCCCCTCCCCGCCGAGTAAGGCCCCGCCTTCGAACTACCTGGACGGCCCGCGCCAAGTTTTCCCTTGGTGCCGCTCCCGTTTCGGCCTGCGGCCGTCCAGGTAGTTCTGTGGCGGTCCCTGGGTCAGCCGGTCAGGTATACGGTACGGATCTCTTCGCCCCGGCTCATGATCTCGGCTTGCGGAAGCTCCAGCATGATGCGCCCTTCTTGCATGATGTAGACGCGGTCAGCCACTTTGGACATGGCCGACATGTGCTGCTCGACGAGGATCACCGACATCCCGGTCTCTCGTACATAATCACGCAGCCTCGACAGGAGCCGCAGGCTGACCCGCTGTGACAGTCCGAATGACAGCTCGTCGATCAGCAGCAGTCGTGGTCGGCGGACTATGGCCCGGGCCAAGGCAAGCATCTGCTGCTCGCCGCCGCTCAGAAGCCCGGACCGGATGGAGAGACGGCTCGTGAGCTCCGGGAAGAGGCGGCACGCCTCGTCGAGGTCGGCGCGCGCCACATCGAGGTTCTCAGAAACGGTCAGGGAAGGAAACACGCTGCGGCCTTCGGGCACCAACCCGAGAATGCTCTGTGTTCGCTTGTAAGCGGACCCCGATATGAGCTGCCCATCGACGATCACCTGGCCGGCCACGCCGGAGAGGAGTCCGGCGACGGCTTTCAGGGTCGTGCTCTTACCCGCGCCGTTGCGGCCGAGAAGCCCGACGATCTCGCCGTGGCCAACATGAAGGTCGAGTCCGTGAACCACCGTTTGCGGGCCGTACCCCGCCTGCAGGCCGACGATGCGGACCCGGATCTCATCCGAGTCGTCTACCGGCCCCGGGCTCATCGACGGGCCCCGGGCTCATCGACGGGTTCCGGCTCTCGGTCCGGCTCGAGGTCGGTGCGACCGAGGAAGGCTTCTTGGACATCTGGGCGTTCGAGCACCGATGCCGTCGGGCCGTCGGCTATGACCCGGCCGAAGTCGAGCACCACGACCCGATCGCAGGCCCGGCGGATGACGTCCATGCTGTGCTCGATCAACACCACGGCGACACCCCAACGCTCGGAGATGACCTCGAGGGCGGCGACGAGGCGATCCCGCTCCACCTCGTTGAGGCCGGCAGCCGGCTCGTCCAGGCATATGAACCTCGGAGAGGTCGCCAGACAACGGAGAAGGGCGAGCAGCCTCCTCGACCCTTGCGGCAGGTCACCGACTTTGGCGTCAAGGTCGCTGTCTATACCGACCGTGCGTGCCACTTCGACTATCCGAGCCGGGACCGTGGACCGGCTGGGGGCCACGAGATCCAAGAGGAGGCCCAGCTTGCGCCGGCTCTCGAGCGCTACCTGAATGTTCTCCCGGCCGGTCAGGTCTTCGAACAGCTCCAACCCCTGGAACGTCCGACCCAATCCGGCCCGGGACCTCTTGACGACCGAGCGGAGAGAACGGTCCTGGCCGAGGATCCACACGCGTCCCGAGTCCTGGCGGGTGAAACCGGCCATCACGTCGACGAGGGTGCTCTTGCCAGCTCCGTTGGCCCCCACCATCCCCACAACCTCACCGGCTCGAACGGTGAGGTCCACGTCACTCAAGACGTTGGAGGCTCCGAAGCGCTTGGAGATCCTCTCGAGCCGGAGGACTACCTCGGTGCGGTTGGGCGACAGCCGAGGCTCGCCCTGGCCGGGACCGGAGTGGTTGCCGGCTGGGGCGCCGGCCCGTATACCTGCCCCCGAACCGGTCCGCGAGCGAGCCGGCCATGGTAAGAACCTCTTCAGCTTCTCGTTGATCAGATCGGCGGTGAACTTGGCGATTCCATCGGGATAGGTCAAGAGAAGTTGGAGCATGAGCACTCCCCCGATGAGCGTCAGGTACGGAGACAGGCTCGGGACGTCATTCAAGAAGTAGCCGACTACTCCGCCCGCGGCGGCGATGCCGGCCTGGATGGCACCGGTCGCGAAGCCGATTCCGCCGACAATGGCGTAGGCGAGAATGGTGAGCCCGACGAACAGGTCGAATCGCGAGAAGTCGGCGACTTTCGTGGTGAACAGCAGGAGGCATCCGGCCAGGGCCGCGTAGACGGAGGAGACCGTGAGCGCCATCACCTTGGTGCCGGGGACCGACACACCGAGGGCGGCCGCCCCCCGTTCGTTGGCGCGAACCGCCGCGTAACGGCGCCCGGACACCCCGCGGCGGACATTCAAAACGGTAACGAGGCACAGCGCAACCACCCCGATCATGACCGCCGCGTAGAACCTCGGTTTGGCGGCCAGGGACAGTTGAGCACCGAAGAGGTGTGGAGTCGGAAGGGTGATCCCGACATAACCACCGGTGAAGGTGTCCGAGGTCAGCACGGTGTACTGCACGGCCAGGGCCAATGCCAGGGTGGCCACGGCCAGGTTGACACCACGGACCCGGGCGGCGAGTGTTCCGACGGCGGTACCCAAGCCGATCGCGGCCGCGATACCGCACAGCGTGGCCAGCCACCACGCCAGACCGACCGATGGCTTCGCCAGGTTGGCGGTGACGACGGCGGCGCATCCGGCGATGGCCATGGGTGCCAGGTTGAGCTGGCCCGCGTAGCCCGTCGCCACGATCACCGAGCAGCCGAGCAGGCACGTTCCGGCCGAGAACACGAGGCCGATGGCAAACCCGCTCGGCAGGACGATGATGCAGACCGCGACAAGAGCCAACAGGGCCGTGGCGAACGGGATGTTGATCCGTCCCGGCGTCAAGGCCGGTAGACGCGCCTCGAGCGGTACCCCCCGTTCGGGGAGCGACCGACCCCGGATGATGAGCACCACGACAACGGCGGCCAGCGGGAGAGCCTGGACGGTCGTCGACGGAAGGCCGTATCCAGTGATCAGCGACTGCCCGATCCCGATGACGCTCGCGGTCAATACGGCGAGGGGAACCGACCGGAACTCGCCGGGGAGCCCAGCGGCCAGGGCCGGGATGACCAGTATGGTCAAAGCGGCAGGAGACACGCCGATTACCGGCGTGAGCAGTATTCCGGCGAGCGAGGCCAGCACCCCACCGAGGGCCCAGGTCAGGCAGCCGACGCGGAACTCAGGGATGGCGATGACCGCGGCGGCCATCCGGTTGTCTTCGATGGCGCTGCACATGCGACCGAAACGGGTCCGGAAGAACACGAGGGTCATGGCCACCGCCATCACGAGGGTCGCTCCGTAGATGATGATCGCCGCCTCGCTCACGAAGGTTCCCGATCCGAAATGGAACACCCGCCGGGGCAGGAACGCAGGAGCCAGCCTGAGATTGCTCCCGTAGATGATGGTCGCACTGCCGGTGAGGACCAGCGTGACCCCAAACGTGCCGATCAGGCGGTTCAGAGATGGCGAGGCCCGCAGCGGGTACATGACGCACACATACACGGCCAACCCGGTCAACCCACCCCCCACCAGCCCGGCCGGAATGGCCAGCCACAAGCTGTAGTGGCGGACGAGCAGCTCATAGAAGGCGTACGCCCCCACCATCCCTACGGCCCCGTGGGCGAAGTTCAACACCCGGGTACCTCGGTACACCGTCACTACCCCCAAGGCCGACAACCCATAGGCCCCGGCACCGGATAGCCCCAAAAGGACGTACTGGAGAAACGTCAGCATCCTTGCCCTCTGTCCAAAGAACTCGGGATCGGCCCGCTGGCGATCAGGGGCTTACATCGATAGCGGTAGCCGACGTCTGGTGGATCTCGCCCTGAGAGACCTGTCCTGAGTAGATATGCGTGTTGACCAGGCGGGGGAAGGTGCTGGACGGGCCCGCCGCAGCCAGATTGAGCGTCGGAGTCAGGCCGGTCTCGAGGGCGGACTGCTGACGCAACGCGGCGGTCACTGTCTGGGGCGTGATCGACGACAACGGTTGCATCAGCTTGGCGAGCACCTTCACACCCAGCCAGGCATTGACCGTGCTGAGCGAATTGGTGTCGGTGAGGCCCAGACCCGGACCGTACTTGGAGGCATCGGAGAGGAACTCCTGTCGGGTTGCACCCGAGAAACTGAGCCCGAGCGTGGCGTTGATCGGCTGGTGCACCGACTTCGATGCCGTCAGAGCGGCGGCGGACAGCTCCCCGCTGAAGAGATCTATGGGGACGTTCGGACCCTCTGAGCTCATGGCGGACAGAAATTGGGTCAGGCCGGCCGTCGCAGAGTCCGACACCGCGTCGACATGGTCGTTGTTGATCTGGGCGATGATGGGGTCGTAACTGACCGTGGTGCTCGCAACCTGGATGCCGATCGGGTTCAGCCCCAGCTTCTTCGCCCCGGCCTGGAAGAACGTCCAGGCGATGGCGCCGGCCGGGTCGTAGATCAGAGCGACGTTCTTGGCCCCCTTCGGGGCGATGGCCGGCAGGCCGGCGAGCTCGAGGGCGCCGGGAACCAGGGGGAAGGAGAGCGGGTCGGAGAAATCGGGTGCAGACGACGGGTAGTTGGCAAAGTCCGCCACTCCAGCCTGGGTCAGGAACGGATACATGGAGGCACCTTGAGCAGAGACGGAACCGACGAGCGCGGTCACATGATCCTGGCTTACCAGCTTCTGAGCACACGTCGTCGCGACCGAAGGAGCCGCCTGGTCATCGCAGAAGTCGATCTCAACGGGCCTCCCATTTACCCCTCCGGCCGCGTTCACTGCCTTGGCGGCGACCTTTGCGGCGATGGGGATCTGCGGGAAGGAGAACGCCTGAGACTGGACAGTGGTGACCAGTCCGAGGACGATGGGCGGCCCTGAAGGCGCTGCGGCTGTACTCGATGATCCCTGCGAGCTCGTTGTCGGGGAAGACGACTTGCTGCTCGAAGAGCAGGCCGCCGCGATGATCGACACGACCAAGAACGGGGCGATGATCGCCGATCTCCGGTGCAGGCTCATTTGAAATTCCCCTCCTGATGTCTGTTTGGCATATCCGTGGGTTGGTATATCCGTGGGCTCTAAGCAGTAGAGCCCGAGTTTCGTGACCATCTGTGGCGCAACTCGGGATCGATCGATTGGTAGGCCCCGTCCCCCCGATCGATAGGTCGGACCGGCTTCTGCTCCAGTCCACGCCGGCGCTCCTCTGTCGCACTCGCGTCCAGGATGCCAGAACTGTCGATGACGACGCCATAGCACTCGGCCGCGTGGGCCGCCGTGATGTACCCGAGCTGGACCTCTCGCTGCACCGTCTCCATCGGGCGGGCCCAGGCGGGACCGTACCCGCCACCTCCCGCTGTCTCGATGGTGACGATGGTGCCGGCCGGAGTCGGGATCATGGTGTCGGCCCAGCGTGTCTCGAACGGCTCTCGCCCGGGTCGTGCGATCGTCACCCGGCCTCGCCGGCCTGCCCCGCCTCCGAGGATTCCGTGGGCCGGGGTCCGGGTCCGGCCCTCCATGACAGAGATCTCCACGTCATCGAGGATCTCGTAGGTCCGGCGCACCCCGAAACCTCCCCGGTTACGGCCTGGGCCGCCCGAGTCCGGGATGATCTCGGTCGAAAGGATGCGGACCGGACCCCACGACTCCATGTTCTCCGCCTGTTGCATTGGGGTGTTGCCGATGTGGCTGGCCGAACCCGACGCGCCGTCGCCTGCTGCGCTGGCGCCGTAACCACCGCGGTGCACCTCGATGCCCACAAGGACTCCTGCGCCTCGCCGGTCACTCCCCGGTTGGTCGTCGAGGCTGGTGCCGTGGATGTGCAGCGTCGAAGACGACGAGCAGCCAGCGAGGGCCCGGTCGGGAACCGCCTGGGCCAGGCAAGCCACGACCACGTCGGCGAAACGGGAAGCTATCTCGGCGATTCCCGCGTTGCCGCCGCAAGGCAGCGGGGGGATGGGATTGATGCAGACACCGGCGGGAACATCGATCGTCATAACCCGTTCGACCCCGCCGTTGAACGGGATGTCGGTCCCGACGATGCCGCGGATGGCGTAGAGGAGCATGGCGTAGGCGCTGGCCCACGAGCTGTTGAGGCCAGCCTTGACCGCCTGATCGCACCCGGAGAGGTCAACCTGCAGCGATTCGCCCTGCACGGCCACGGCCGCGGCGATTCGAAGCGGTGTATCGCGCACCCCGTCTATCTCGATCCAATCTTCGGCTTCGTAGGTGCCGTCGGGGATCTCAGCTATGCCGCGCCGCATCCGCCGCTCGGTGTAGTCGATGGCCATACCGAGGCACTCTTCGTACATCGCCCTCCCGTAGCGCGTGCAGAGCTTCTCGACCTGGCGCCGACCGGCGAGACAGGCCCGATAGAGGGTGGCGAGGTCCCAGTCCCGCTGTCGGGGATTGCGCATGTTGAGCTTGATGAGCTCCCAGAGGTCCTGCTGGAACTCCCCTCGGCGGTATATCCGTACCGGCGGGATCCGGCACCCCTCCGCGTAGATCTCCCTGACTGTGTATACCTCTACGCCCATGGGGAAGGCCCCGCCCACATCGGACCAGTGGGCCCGGGCCCCTATGAAGCTGACCCTCTCCCCCTCGAAGTAGACGGGCATGGCGAGCAGGACGTCATTGAGGTGGTTGGACCCGGCCGCGTAAGGATCGTTGCTCATGATCACATCCCCGGGCTCCATGGCTTCGGGGGGGATCGACTGGAACGTCGCCTTCAGGGACACAGGCAGGGCGCCCAGCTGCACGGGGATGATCGACTCACCCTGGGAGACCAGGGTGCCGCTCGCGTCACATACGCCCGCGGCCAGATCCACCGCTCCGCCACCGGAGCGCTTCACTGCTGACTCGACCTCGGCGGCGAGGGACATCAGCCCGTTGCGCACCACTTCGAAGGTGATCGGATCGACGGCCACGGCTTATGACCTCGTCTCTGTAACCAGGATCGTCCCTCCATCGAGGACGGTCAACTGCTGACCGGGGAGGATCAAGGTCGTCGAGTCAGGTTCAGGGATGAGGCACGGACCTGCCATCTGGTCTCCTTCCTTCAGCCCGGCTCTTCGAATCACCGCCGTCTCGATCCACTCGTTCGATTCAGGGAAGAAGACGTCCTGGGATCTGGTGCGGTCGACGTCGTCTCCTTCCGGAGGGTGAAGCGATGCGGGATCGAAACGGCTGCCGGAGCGCCCCACCACCTCGGCCCGAGCAACCGAGACCTGACTCGGATCCCCCGCGATGCCGAACACTCCCTCGTGCTCCTCGCCGAAGCGTTTGAGGAGCGGAGCGATCCAACCACCCTCGGGTGATCCAGGGAGCGCCAGGGTCAGAGCGTTGGCCTGGGTCGTGTACCGGAGGTCGAGAGAGTATTCGAGCCGGACGTCGTCGGGCGCTATCCCTTCTGCCTGGAAGGTCACCAGGACCCTCTTGGCCAGAATGGAAAACGTCTCCTCGATCTCCGGTCCCGTCGAGTCGTTGAACGAGACCCGCAACGGCGCACTCGCGTCGTGACGGGTATCGGTCACCGCCACTCCGAAGGCCGACATGGCGCCTGGGTGGGGAGGTACCAAGATGCGATCGATATCGAGCTCCCGGGCAATACGACCGACGTGAAGCGGACCGGCCCCGCCACCGACGACCAGCGCAAAGTCACGCGGGTCGAGTCCCCGGCCGGTGCTCTTGACCCGGATGGCGTTTGCCATCGCCGCATCGACGATACGCAATATCCCCGCCGCTGCCTCCACGAGGGTCACCCCGAGAGGCTGAGCGACATGGTCATACACGGCCCGCTCGGCCGCGGCCCGGTCGAGCGGCATTGCTCCGGCCATCAACGCGTCGCCTGGGAAGTGGCCCAAAACGAGGTCGGCATCGGTGATGGTAGGGCGAGTGCCGCCTCGGCCGTAGCACGCCGGGCCGGGCCATGATCGGGCGCTTTCGGGTCCGATGCGGACCGTGTTGCCGCTGTCCACCCAGGCGATCGACCCTCCACCCGCTCCGATGCTGTGGGTGTCGACCAAAGCAGTGCGCACCGGATAGCAGTCGAACGCGGTGAACCGCAGCGTCTGTTCGGTGCCCTGGGAGATCACGCTCAAATCGAAGCTGGTGCCGCCCATGTCGCACATGATGGCGTTGGGTTCCCTACAGCGTTCCGCGATGACCTTGGCCGCCACCACCGCGGCAGCCGGTCCCGACGAGATGAGCGACACAGGAAGTGACTGGACCGTGTCCGTCGCGGCCAGGCCCCCGTTCGACTGCATCACCCGGAGGTTGGGCAGGCCGATCTCTGCCACAGAGCGGCTCAGCCGGTCCAGGTAGCGGTGCACCACCGGCCCGATGTAGGCGTTCGCCACGGTTGTGCTCATGCGTTCGAACTCACCGGGATGCGGGTCGACCTCGCTCGACATGTACACGAACACCTCGGGCAGGGCCCGTCTCAGGGACTCCACGACGCGCCGCTCGTGAACCGGGTCGAGGTAGGAGTACACCAGCGCCACGGCGGCGGCTTCGACGCCCGCGGCGCGCACTGCGGAGAGCACCCGTTCCACATCGGCTTCGGTGAGGGCGGAGATCACCGAGCCAGAACGGTCGATGCGTTCTGCCACTTCGAAGCAACGGTCCCTCGGGACCAAGGGGACCGGCGCGGAGAAGTGAAAATCGTACGCGCTCGGCTTGTCCCCCCTCCTCAGCTCGAGCACGTCGCCCATGCCTTGCGTGGTGACGAGGGCGGTACGAGCCCCGCGCCTTTCGATCAGGGCGTTGGTCGCCAGCGTCGTCCCGTGCGCCAACCGGCCCACGTCCGGTGCGGCCAACGCCAACTGGTCGAGCGCCAGCCTGAGGCCTTCGACGATCCCGACATCGGGGTCGGGCAACGACGTCGGGACCTTGCCCACCCAGTAGCGGCCGGTGACGTCGTCGATCACGGCTATGTCGGTAAATGTGCCTCCGACATCGACCCCGACGCGCCACATTCGGCCCTACCCCCTGTCCTTACCAGCTCTGCACTGGTCAATCCCATCTTGGCCAACTCCGTCCCGGCCAAGCCTGTCTTGGCCGGCTCCTCCCCTAAAGAACACTGTGTCAACGTTAATGGAAGGCCTATTCCATTGCAAACGACTCATCTCCGACGAACGGTTCGCTGTTGGTCGCCGGCTGGGCTCGAAGACCGTCGAGGAGGAGCTCGAGCAGGCGGCGCCATGCTTCAGGCGGTGCCTCGGCCAGCTTCGGGTGCGGCCGCAGCGAGCCGAGGGCGTTGTAGATCAGCCGGATGTCCCGGTAGGTCGCGTCCGGTCTCATGGTCCCTTCGCGTTGGGCCGCGATCATCAACTGGTGGGAGATCGAGCGATGAACCGACTGGCGGCGATCGAGCTCTGGGCTGGACACGGTGGTCTCCCGCAAGGCCAGGTCGAGCACCGGGTCCTCTTGTTGGTGCGTCGCCACTTGCCAAAGCGCGTAACAGAAGCCTTCCCATGCTCCGTTCATGGCGGCCGCTTCTTGCAGGTACGTCTCGTATTCCGACAACCTCAGCGCGGCCAGGTGGGAGATCAGGTCCTTCTTGGAGTCGAAGGTCCGGTAGAAGCTGGACATCCCGAGTCCGGCCGTCTGGGTGATCTCAGCCACCGAAGCGTCCAACCCATGGGTGTGGAAGACCTGGAGGGCAGCCGCGGTCAACCGCTCGGCTCGATGCCGTTTCGCCTCTTCGCGGGCCTCGGCCGATCGGCCGGCCCGACGGGCCACGGGACGCGCCGCGGAGCTCCGGTCGACCACGCCAGCTGCCCCGCCGTTGGATGGCCGCCTGCCCTTCGGCACTTCAGGCATCGACGCTTCTGGCGGGCAGGTTGGCGAAGGTGGTGACCCCGCCCGAGACGAAGCGGGCGATCTCGTCGGCCCGGTACCCGAGCTCGGAGAGTATGGCCTGGCCGTGCTGGCCGGGTATCACGGGAGGGCCCGATGGGTGAGCCGGTGTTTCCGAGAAACGGATCAGAGCGCCCAGCTGCTCGGTCAAACCCCATATGGGATGGTCATATCTCGCGAGCCAGCCACCTTCGAGGCCCTCGTCCTCATCGAGCCATTTGTGAGTGAACTCACGGTCGGGAACCTCGCTGGGAACGCCGTGACGCTCGCAGCGGTCGACGCACTCCGTCGTGCTCAACCGCTCGAAGGCCGCGCCGAGCACCTCGGCCAGAGGCCCCGCATTCGATGCACGTGAGGCCCCATCGTGAAAACAGGGGTCTCTGGTGAGTCGATCAAGATCCAGTGCTGCGGTCAGGGCCAGCCAATGGAACTCCGAGACGCACGCGATGCAGATCCATCCGTCCGCCGTGCGATAGAGGCGATAGAGCGGTCCCAACCCGGTTTGGTCCCGGTCGAGGTGGGCCCGGGTCGCCTCTTCGGAGCCAGGTGCCATGAAGGCATCCGACGAGAAGAGCGCGCCCACGCTGAGCAGGTCCGTTTCGACCAGCTGCCCCTCACCGGTAGTCAGGCGTTGGCGAAGCGCCTGCAGCACGGCGACTACCGTCAGAAGCCCGGCGCCCTGATCGACCATCCCAAACCGAAGCCAGGTCGGCTTGCCGCCGTCGGGTGCCGCACCCTGCTCGTGGTCGAGCCCGCACATGGCCTGAGCCATGGCGTCGGCGCTGGCCCGAGACGCAAGCGGGCCCGTGGGTCCATAGCCGGTGAGATGGCAATACACGACGCCGGGATTCATGGCCCGAACCCTCTCGTATCCGATCCCGAGGCGTTCGGCGACCCCGGGACGCATGTTGTGGTGCACGACGTCGGCCTGGACCAGCAGGCGGTCGACGATCTCCCTGCCGTCTGCGGTCTTGAGGTCCAGTGTGATCGAGCGCTTCCCCCGCTGGCTTCCCGCCCAAACCTGGGTCTCTGCCGAACGAGCAAGGGTCGTATTGTCGACACGGATGACATCGGCCCCCAGATCGCTCATGATCATCGGACCGAACGGCCCGGCAACCGCGATACCGAAATCGAGGACGCGGATCCCGTGAAGGGGGGCAGGCCAACGCTCGCCACTTGTTACAGACGGCCGGCTCGCCTCGGGCTTCTCCATACGGTAGAAGCCGGCAAACTGCTTCGTCACTCCGACACCTTCGACCTCGACGTCGGCCACGAGCCGGTTGTGGAGGATCTGCTCGTCGTAGAACGCTTCCTCCACCGACAGCACCGGCGCGCACCTCAGGTCACGTTCATTGAGGGCCTTCAGCCATTGGTCACTGGCCAGTTGGAGGTACAGCTCCTGCTGAGATGACTGATAGTCACGTATCTCATCACAGGTCCCGGTGGCCGAACCCCGGACCGGGTTGGCATCCAGCCCGAGGATCTGGAACAGCTGATCCGCCGCTCCAGGAGTCGGGTGGAGCCACCTGCCGTCGCCCGTTTGGAAGCAGGGGGTGTTGCTGACGCCCGGGCAGCGGTACGAGTGGTCGAAGCCAGGTGGAGGATCGGCGACCCGGCTCCGGTAGAGGGCGGTCCAGGCGAGGACACCGTCGAACAACGATGTCTCGACGTGCTGGCCCACGCCGGTCGCGTCGCGTGCCAGGAGGGCCGCGTTGATGGCGCAAGATGCCAGGAAAAAAGCACCCAGGCTGGGCAATGGGGCATGCAGGAAGACAGGACCGGGGCGCCAGCCCGGTTGCTCCCACTGCATACCGGTCCGGGCCTGTACCAAACCGTCGTATCCGGCGCGTCTGCCATGTCGAGACCCGCGCGGATAAGCGGAGATCGTGCAATAGACGAGATCCGGCTTCGACTCCCGCAGGGTCTGGTAATCCACGCCCAGGGCCTCGGCCACCCCCGGGCGGTAAGCCGCCACAACCACATCGGAGGCGGAGGCCAGATCAATGCACCGCTGGCGATCAGCCGGCTCCTTCAGGTCCAAGCGGACCGAGTCCTTGCCCCGATTCCACACCGCGTAGGCGGGCAACCGGGACAGCGGATGTGAGCCTGGCCGCTCGACCCGTGTGACCTGGGCCCCGTAGTCAGACATGAGCATGGTCGTCATCGGGCCGGCCACGCCGAGGGTCAAGTCGAGAACCCCCACCCCTTCCAACGGACCCCTCACGTGAACCCCCCTATGTGGAATAGTGGTTCCACATCGCGAACTGTACAGCACAGGGGGTTCGGTCAGCTTGAACGAAGAGCCACTACATCAGGTGACCCTCTTGGAGGCGCCCACCTCCTGGCAGGGTCCGGTCCCCGCCATGGATCCGCTGACGGAGCCCTACTGGGACTCGCTGCGCCAGCACCGCCTGGCTCTCTTGCGCTGCAGGCAGTGCGGCTACTGGCTCCACTACCCCGTGCCGGCCTGCCGCAAGTGCCTCTCCGACGATGTCGAGTACCAACCGGTGAGCGGGAAGGGATCGATCTACACCTTCAGCGTGGTCCACCGCGAGTTCGGCATCCACTTCCCGATCCCGTGGGTCGCCGCGTTCGTCGAGCTGGTCGAGCAAGACGGGTTGAGGTTGCCGACCAACATCGTCGGGTGCGCCCCCGACGAGGTGTCGATCGGGATGCCGGTCCAGGTCACTTACCGGGACTACGAGGATGGCCTGACACTCGCCCTGTTCGAGCCCGATGTCGGCGGCGGGTCGGGACGATGACGGCGCGTGATGGAATCGCCGGCCGTGTGGTGGTCGCTGGTGTCGGTTATGCCGCGGTCGAGCGCAACAGCGGAAAGAGCGAGATACAGCTCACCGTGGAGGCGGCCAAGCAAGCGCTCCACGACTCGGGTATGTCGGCCGGCGACGTGGACGGTCTCACGTCATTCCCCGACCGCTCCGGGGGTGACACCTTCTCGGGGCCGCTGATCGACCACGTGCAAGCCTCGCTCGGCCTGAACCTCAGATTCTGGCAAGCGGCGGGCAACGGGCCGGCCCAGCTGTCGTGCGCCATAGTCGGGGTGCACGCCATTCTGGCCGGGACGGCTGACGTCGTGCTCTGTTACCGGACTGTCCTGGCGCAACCCCGAATGAAGGTGGCCGCCAAGCGAACCGGTTCGCTGGCGTGGAACGACGCGGCCTTCACCGCTCCCTACGGGAGCGCGGGCAGCGCCCCGAAGTGGGCGATGGTCGCGACGCGGTACATGCACGAGTCCGGTACCCGCCCCGAGCACCTCGCCGCGGTAGCGATGAACAACCGTTTCCACGCTCAGCTGAACCCCCGGGCGGTCTGGCACGGCCAACCGCTTACCATCGACGAGTACTACGCGTCGCCACTGGTGGCCACCCCTTTACGGCGGGTCGACTGCGACATGCCCATAGATACGAGCGTCGCCATCATCCTGGCCCGGGCCGACCGGGCGGCCGGCCTCCGACACCGTCCCGCGTTCGTCGAAGCACTCGCCTGCCCGCCCGGTCCCATGGCCACTCACGATCTCATGCCGGACTTCACCAAGGGCGCGTCGTATTACGTCGGCAAGGAGCTGTGGGCCCGCACCGGACTGAGCCCAGCGGACGTGGACGTGGCCCAACCCTACGACGGCTTCTCGTTCCAGGCCTTGCAGTGGTTGGAGGACATGGGCCTGGCAGGACGAGGGGAGGCCGGCGACATGGTCGCCGAAGGTCATTGCCGGGTCGGCGGTCGGCTGCCGATCTGCACCGACGGCGGCCAGCTCGGCGTAGGTCGCTACCACGGGCTCGAGAAGCTGGCCGAGGCAGCCCGCCAGCTGTGGGGTGGGGCTGGAGAAGCACAGGTCGCGGGGGCCGAGGTGTCCCTCGCTTGCGCCGGCGGTGGGCCCAGAGGCGCCGCTATCCTCCTGACGAACCAGGCGACCTGAGAAGCTGTCGCAAACTACTTCGAGGTGGAAGACTTGGCCATGCTTGATACCACGTCCATCCCTGCTGCGCTCCACCGGGGAGCTGACGACCTGCCCTGGGTCGACTTGGGCGACGGGTCGTTCCTCCAGCTCCTCCAAGTCGACATCCGCCAGGGGCTCTGGGTGGTCAGGAACCGATTCCTGCCCGGAACCGAGATCGTCAGGCACAAGCACACCGGCCCCGTGTACGCATTCACCAAATCGGGAAGCTGGAAGTACGCGGAGTATCCGGAGGTGAACCGGGCCGGGTCCTTCCTCTACGAGCCGGCGGGCTCCATCCACACTCTCGTCGTCCCGGCAGACAACACCGAGGACACACTCGCCAACTTCGTGATCGTCGGCGCCAACCTCAACCTCGACGACGAGGACCATGTGATCAGCGTCTACGACGCCGGCTCGGTGCTGCGCTTCTACCTGAAGGAATGCGCCAAGCTGGGCATCGACCGGCCTGACGTCATCGGCATCGAACAGGCTGCGTAGAGCCCAGTCCGGGCCTGAGAGATGCGCGCCGCCCGGCTGGCCGGCGACTCGGTCGAGATCGTGGACATCGCCGAGCCCGAGCCGGGCCCGGGCGAGTTGCTTCTGCGCGTCGCGCTGGGCGGGATCTGCGGCAGCGACCTGCACGCTCGAGAAGCCGGCATCCCGGTCGTCGACCCCCGCAGGTGAAGACCCCCGGTCCTCAGGCCGGGCGAAGACGAACCGCGCAGACCTTGAACTCGGGCATCTTGCTGATGGGGTCGAGCGCGGTACTCGTAAGCCGGTTGGCCGAGCACTCGCCATCCCAGTGGAAGGGAGCGAAGACAGTATCCTGGCGGATGTCGGAAGTGAGGTCGGCTCGGAAGACGGCGGAACCCCGGCGACTCTCGACTACGACAGATGAGCCCTCGGCGATGCCGAGCCGGCCGGCCAAGAGGGGATGGAGCTGCAGGAGCGGAGCGGGCTTGGCGAGAGCCAGGCGTTCCAGACGTCGGGTCTGGTTGCCGCTGTTGTAGTGCTCTCGGTATCTCCCTGTGGTGAGGTACACGGGATAGTCGGCGTCGGGCTCTTCACCAGCCTGGCGATAGCCGACGGCGGCCATGCGGGCCCGCCCATCCGGGTGCTCGAACCGTTCGGCGAACAGGCGGGGAGTCCCGCTGTGGGTGTCGGAGGGGCAGGGCCAGAAGACTCCCGGCTCGGTGTCGAGACGCCGGTAGCTGATCCCTGAATAGTCGGCCCGGCCGCCCGCCGAGGCGCGCCGGAGCTCTTCGAACACTGCTTCGGTGGAGGCGAAGCGGAATTTGTCCGCCACACCCAACCGCTCGGCGAGCCCGGCTAGCACATCGATATCGGTTCGTACCCCCACAGGAGGCTCCAGGGCGCGTCGGCGGCGGATGACCCGACCTTCGAGGTTGGTGGTCGTACCGTCTTCTTCGGCCCACTGAGTGACCGGCAGCACGACGTGGGCCAGCCGGGCGGTCCGGCTGAGCAGCGCATCGGCGACGACGAGAAGCTCCAGGGCTTCCAGGCGTTCAGAGATGCGGCCCGCGACCGGCGAGGCGACGGAGAGATCGGAGCCGAAGACGAGCAACCCACGAAGGCCGTCGGGCGTCCCGATGCTGTTGAGCATCTGGATGGCACTCAGGCCCGGTCCAGGAAGGTCTTCAGGGTCGAGGCCCCATATGGCCGCGACCGCGGCCCGATCGGGCGGGCTGGTGATGGACCGGTAGCCCGGGAGCTGGTCGGCCTTCTGGCCGTGCTCCCGGCCCCCCTGGCCGTTGGCCTGTCCGGTGAGGCACCCGTACCCGCTCGCCGGTCGGCCCACTCGCCCGAGTGCCAGCATCAGGTTGATCAGCGCGTTGACCGTGTCGACCCCTTTGGATTGCTGTTCCGGGCCCCGGCCGGTCAGCAGCATCGACGACGACGGCCTCGCCAGCGCGTCCAAGAGCCGGCGCAGCTGGGATCTGCTCACCCCAGCGACACTCTCTACCCGGCCAGGGTCCCATGCAGACACCGACCGCCGGACCTCGTCCCAACCGGCTGTGCGTTCCCCGAGGTAGTGCCCGTCGATGGCGCCGGACACCTCCGCGAGGCACAGCAACCCCAGGGCGACAGCCAGATCCGTGCCAGGCACCGGTTGTATGTGCAGGTCGGCCGCCTGGGCAGTGGCTGTCCGGCGAGGATCCACCACGACCAGCGTGCCACCCTGGGCCTGCATCTTCTCCACCCACTGCATGAGTGGAGGCATGGTGTCGGCGGGGTTGGCGCCCCAGAGCACCAGGGTCGCGGTGTCGGCAATGTCGGAGATCGGGAAGGGCAGGCCCCGGTCGATACCGAACGCCCGGTTCTGCGCGGCGGCCGCCGAAGACATGCAATACCGGCCGTTGTAATCGATGTTGGCGCTGCGCAAGGCGACCCGGGCGAACTTCCCGAGCAGATAGGCCTTCTCGTTGGTAAGAGCGCCGCTGCCGAACACGCCCACTGCGTCCGATCCGTGAGCTGCCTGGATCGCCTGGATACGCCCGGCGATCTCGTCCAAGGCCAAGTCCCAGCTGGCCGATGTCAGGCGGCCCGCCCGGTCCCGTACCAGCGGGTGGCGTAGCCGGTCAGGGTTGGTGATGAGCCCGACCGAGGCCCAGCCTTTGATGCACATGCGCCCTTCGTTGACCGGGAAGGAGGCATCCGACTCGACGTCGACGCCGCGGCCGGCACCGTCGAGATCGACGGCGGGACGCAGTCGCATACCGCATTGGAGGGCGCAGAAAGGGCAGTGGGTGGCCGTGCCACCCTCGTCGGGCACCTCGCCCGGAAGGCCGCCCGCGCCGGTGGTTACCGAGAGCACCTCCACCGAGGAACCCCAAACCCGAACCGGCCATACCCGAACTCCGGCGGAGACGCCGTCGAGGCATCGCCCGCTGTCGAGGTCGAAGCGATGCTTGTACATGGGCGACGCTACGTAGTCCGTGTCATCGGTGGAGCCCAGCAGCCCCCGAGCCAGGACGTTGGCCCCCGACATCGGGTCCCGGTTGTCTATGGCCCGCAGCCGCGACGCCGGCTCACCGATGGCTTCAGAAGGAAGGAGGAAGATCGCCACCTGCTGACCATCCACGAGGGCGGCCGCGCCGCGCCCCGGTTCGAGCTCTCGCAAAGAACAGACCCGCACCCATCGTCTCAGCGTCATTTGGGCGACGCCAACAGCTCAACCCGCTCCCACTCGAAGGCCGGTCGGGGTTGGCCGCGCTCCTCCGTCATGACGATGTCCGGATCCGCGACGTCGGCATTGACGAAGGACCGGAACCGGCGCAGCCTGATCGGGTCCTCGAGCGTCTCTCTCCATTCGCAGCGGTAGCGAGCCACGTGTTCGGCCATGGCCGCCTCCAGGTCCGCGGCCAAACCCAGCGAATCCTCGACTACCACTCGGCGCAAGTGGTCGATACCGCCCTCCATCGCCTCGAGCCACGTCGAGCTGCGCTGCAACCGGTCAGCCGTACGGACGTAGTACATCACGAACCGGTCGATGTAGCGAACCAGCGTGTCTTTGTCCAGATCAGCGGCCAGCAGATCGGCGTGACGAGGCCGAGCACCTCCGTTGCCACACACATACAGGTTCCATCCCCGTTCGGTCGCGATCACACCTACGTCTTTACCTTGGGCTTCGGCGCATTCGCGCACACAGCCCGAAACGGCCATCTTGATCTTGTGCGGACTGCGCAGGCCCCGGTAGCGGAGCTCCAGCTCGACGGCCAGGCCAGTCGAGTCCTGAACGCCATAGCGGCACCAGGTCGACCCCACACAGGATTTCACTGTCCGGACGGCCTTCCCGTAGGCGTGCCCCGACTCCAGGCCGGCGTCGGCCAGCCGGGCCCAGATCGCGGGCAGGTCATCCACCCTGGCTCCGAGGAGATCTATCCGTTGCCCGCCAGTGATCTTGACGTACAAGTTGAAGGCCTGAGCAACCTCGCCGAGGACAATTAGCTTCTCGGGCGTGAGCTCTCCTCCGGGCACGCGGGGCACCACCGAGTAGGTGCCATCGCGTTGGAGGTTGGCAAGGAAGTGATCGTTGCTGTCCTGGATCGATGCGCCTTCGCCGTCGAGGATGTGACCCCCCGACACCGATGCCAGGATCGACGCGACGGCCGGTTTGCACGTCTCGCAGCCTGCACCGGTCCCGTACCGGCCTATCAGCTCGGAGAAAGTCGTGATGGCGGTGAGCCGCACGATGTCGCAAAGCTCCTGGCGGGACTGGCTGAAGTGCTCGCAAAGCCGCCGCGAGGCCTCTATACCTGCCTCGGCCAGACGGGCCCGAAGCAGATCGGTGATCTGCGGCACGCAACCACCGCATCCCGTCCCGGCCCCGGTCGACGATTTCACGGCCGCCAGATCGGCCTGCCCGGAACTGCGGATGCTCTCGGCGATCGAATCACAGATCTGTCCCGCACTGACGTTCTCGCACGAACAGACAGTCGCCGAGGGCCGCAAGGCCGGACCGGCTGCCGCCGCCGGAGCGTGATCGTCGCCGCGCCGGCCGGGCAGCAGCAGATCGACGAAGTCTTCAGGGGCATCTGCGTCGCCGGCCGTCACCGCGACCATCGTGTCGAAACCGGACGCGTCGCCCACCAGGATCCCTCCGATGACCCGCCCGTCGGACGCGGTGACCAAACGCCGATGGACCCGGCTGACGTTGTCGGTAAACGCGATAGTCGAGGCACCCGCCGTCCGGGCGTGAGCGTCTCCGAAGCTGGCCACGTCCACGCCGAGCAGCTTCAGTTTGGTCGGTGTCTCGCCCGGCTCGAACACCGAGTCGCCGCCGCAGATGTTCTCGGCCGCGACCCGCGCCATCTGATAGCCCGGCGAAACCAGGCCGTGGACTCGTCCACCGGCCAGTGCACACTCCCCGACCGCATAGATCGACGGGTCGCTGGTCCGGCAGCGTTCGTCGACCACGATCCCACCCCGCTCCCCCACCTCGAGCCCGCAGCCGCGAGCCAGCTCGTCGCGTGGACGGATGCCGGCCGCGAAGACCACCATCTCGGTCGTCAAGAGCTCGCTCCGTGCTCGGTCCTCAGCCGGCGCCAGCTCTACCGCGCTCACCGTTCCGTCCTCACCAGCGACGATAGAAACCAACGCCGTCGCGGTGTGGACAGCCAAACCGTGGTCCTCGATCCGCCGTCGGAGCAAATCGCCACCTATCTCATCGACTTGCAGCGGCATGAGCCGAGGGGCGATCTCGACTACTTCGGTGGCCAAGCCGCAGTGGCGCAGGGCGTTGGCCGCTTCCAGCCCGAGGAGACCACCTCCCACCACCACCCCGTGGGCTCGCCCGTTGGCCCACCGCCTTATCGCGTCGACATCGGTAACGGAGCGGTACACGAAGCATCCCGGCAGGTCCCGGCCCGCCACTGGGGGGACGAAGGCGGACGAACCGGTGGCCATCACCGCCGCGTCGTAGGGAAACTCGCGGCCCCGGTCGGTAGTCGCGACTCTTCGGGCCCGGTCGAGGTGGACTACCTGCTCGCCTCTCACCAACGTGAGCGCAGGATCTCTCATGATCTCGGGGTCAACGAGATCCAGGTCAGACGAATCAGCCCCCTCGAATAGCTTCGACAGGTGTACCCGGTCGTAGGCCGCCAGAGCTTCTTCACCGACGACGACCAGATCCCAGCTCCGGGTGGCCCCCCGGCGAACCAGAGCCTCGACGACCTTGTTCCCAACCATCCCGTGACCGATCACCAGGAGGCGACGTCGGTGGCGGGCCTCGTTCGAAACCGGCGAGCCGGTCATAGAGCAGAGGCCGCGAGAACCAGCCGCGGAGCTCGACGGAGGTAGACGGCCCAGGTGACCGCACCGAAGATGACGTAGGAAGCCAGGAAGGTCCACAGCGCGGGCGCCGACCAAGCCGAGTGGGCCGTCGCGACCGCGTCTTTGAGCGCAGGGGTCTTGGCCGCCTTCTCCAACGCCGTGATGTGAAGGCTGGCCTGGCGCAACACGACCTGGACACCGACACCGCCGAGCGCCCCCACCGCACCCGCGATGCCGATCACCGCGGCGGCCCGGCGCTTCAGCTCGACCCGTACCGACGCAGGATCACCCGCAACTGACGCCGCCATGACCTCGGAGGAGAAGACCGAAGGGATCAGCTTGTAGATCGATCCGTTGCCCATGCCGGTGAACAGGAACACCACCATGAACGAGCCGAGGAACAACGCGAAGTCGTGGGCTTCGACCCCAGCAATGGCGAAACCGGTGAATACGGTCATGCCGGCGAACATGGCAAGAGTCACGCGTGCTCCGCCGAGGCGGTCGGACAGCCAGCCTCCCAGCGGGCGGGAGAGGGAACCCACCAGCGCGCCCAGGAACCCGAGGCCGGCCAGGTAGGTGGCGATGAAGGGATGGCTGTGCAGGAACGACGGGAAGCTGTTCTTGATCACCAGCGGCAGCGCGAACGAGTACCCGATGAACGACCCGAAGGTTCCTATGTAAAGGAATGACAGCACCCAGGTGTGCGGCTCCCTGACGGCCATCAGATAAGACCGCTTGTCAGCCCTCGCCTGGGTGAGGCTGTCCATGTACCTCCACGCGGCCCAGGCGGTGAGCAAGACGAACGGAACCCAGATCCAACCCGCATAGGCCAAGTGCACCTGATGCTTGGTCAGCTTCACCGCCGCGGCGGGCACCCCGATGATGACCACGAGAGGGATCACCAGCTGGCTCACCGCTACCCCGAGGTTGCCACCGGCCGCGTTGAGGCCGAGCGCGTAGCCCTTCTTGCGCTCTGGATAAAAGAAGGAGATGTTCGCCATCGAAGAGGCGAAGTTCGCCCCTCCCACGCCGGCGGTAGCCGCGCAAACCAACAACACCCAGAGCTGGATCCCGTGAGACTGGTGAGCCAGCCAGCTGCTCGGCACCACCATCGCCAGGAGCAGACAGGGAACTAGAAGCACCAACCCGCTGACCGTGGTCCAAGCCCGGCCTCCGAACCTCGGCACCGCGAACGTGTAGGGAATGCGCAACACCGAACCGATCAGGTTGGGGACCAGCGTCAACATGAACTGCTCGGAAAGCGACATCTTGATGCCCGCGTTCGCCAGGTTGATCACCACCACGGTCCACATCACCCACACGCAAAACCCCATGTGGTCGGTGATGATCGACAGGGCCAGGTTCTTCTTGGCTGTCCGCTCACCACCGGCCTCCCATCGGGACTCATCCTCGGGATCCCAGTCGTCGATCCATCGGCCCCGCCGATGGACGACCGGGAGGGCCGGGGCCTCCCCAGAGGAGGTGGTCAAATCGAACGTGGTCATGGGACGAGTAAACGTCCGCCATGCGTCGGCGTTGTTGCCAGATTCCTAACCGCGTGTGAGCACCGACTCAGCCCCGGACCGCGTCCCGGTGAGGGTGGCGAAACCGGCCCGTAACAAACCAGCCGTGACAGACCTCGGAGGGTGTCAGATCATGGCAGCTCGTGCCGCGGCCGCCCGGCACCTGGGGCACATGCCCCGAAAGACGATGTCCACATCGAGCAGCTCGAAGCCGTGTTGCTGGGTAACGGACAGGGCCAGCCCTTCGGTCCCTTCGGGGTTGACGTCGCGCAGCTCTCCGCAGCCGACGCAGTAGAGGTGGTGATGGGTGGCGGTGGAGTTGGGGTCGTAACGCTTGGGGCCGTCACCGGTCGAGATCTCCAGCACCTCGCCCATGCCCACCAACTCATTGAGGGTGTTGTACACCGTGGCCAGGCTGATCTCGGGGAGGAGTCGCTGGGCCCGGCTGTAGACGGCGTCGGCCGTCAAGTGGATGTGCTCACCGGCCAGGACTTCGGCCACCACCCTGCGCTGGGCGGTCAGCCGCCACCCCCGGTCCCTCAACCGCTGGACCAACTCGCTGATGGGTGCCTCCCTCGCGCTCTGGCGGCCCACAACCATACTGTGAGCCCAATAATGGATGTGTTCTCGCTCTTGACTTATTCTAAGCCTGTAGATAGCTTAAACCCGGCGGTGTCCCGAGTGGTGTGAATCAGGAACAAGGTCACGAACAAGAGGAGGGCCCGACGTGTCCGAAAGCGAGAACCCCGTAATCCCCTCTCCGACCCCGCCGCCGATTCGGCCCAGGACGAACCGGGACTGGTGGCCCAACCAGCTGAGCCTCGAGGTTCTCCGCCAGAACTCACCCAAGTCGAACCCGATGGGCGAGGGCTTCAACTACGCGGAGGAGTTCAAGAGCATGGATCTCGAGGCGCTGAAGCGGGACGTCTTCGAGGTGATGACGACTTCGCAGGAATGGTGGCCGGCCGACTACGGCCATTACGGGCCGCTGTTCATCCGGATGGCCTGGCACGCGGCGGGCACCTACCGCATCCAAGACGGGCGAGGCGGCGGCGGGGTCGGCGCCCAGCGATTTGCGCCGACGAACAGCTGGCCGGACAACGCCAACCTGGACAAGGCTCGCCGGCTGCTCTGGCCGGTCAAGCAGAAGTACGGCCAGAAGATCTCCTGGGCCGATCTGATCATCTTCGCCGGCAACTGCGCCTACGAGTCGATGGGGTTCAAGACCTTCGGCTTCGCCTTCGGGCGAGAGGACGTGTGGGAACCGGATGAGACCTACTGGGGTTCCGAGGAGACGTGGCTCGGAGGTGACCGCTACCACCAACCGGGGGAATTCGATCGTCCGTTCGGCTCGGTGCAGATGGGCCTCATCTACGTGAACCCTCAGGGGCCCGAAGGCAATCCCGATCCGTTGGCCGCCGCCAAGGACATCCGGGAGACGTTCCGTCGCATGGCGATGAACGACGAGGAGACCGCCGCCCTCATCATCGGCGGTCACACCTTGGGCAAATGCCACGGCGCGGTCGGCGAAGAGTACGTCGGTGCCGAGCCCGAGGGCGCACCCCTCGAAGAGCAGGGCCTCGGCTGGCACAACACCTTCGGCAGCGGCAAGGGCTCGGACACGCTCACCAGCGGGCTGGAGGGCGCGTGGACCAACGAGCCTACGAAGTGGGACAACGGCTACTTGGACAACCTGTTCAAGTACGACTACGAGCTGACCAAGAGCCCGGCGGGCGCCCATCAGTGGAAGCCCAAGAACCCCGAGGCGCAGGGCACCGTCCCCGATGCCCATGACCCGTCGAAGCGGCACGCCCCGATGATGCTGACGACGGACCTCTCCTTGAAGTTGGACCCGATCTACGGGCCGATCTCGAGGCGCTTCTACGAGAACCCCGACCAGCTCGCCGACGCCTTCGGCAAGGCGTGGTACAAGCTGCTCCACCGAGACATGGGACCAGTCACGCGGTACCTCGGACCATGGGTCCCAGAGCCACAGCTGTGGCAGGACCCGGTCCCCCAAGTCGATCATGGCTTGATCGACGGGACCGACATCGCTGCTCTGAAGGCCAGGATCCTGGCGTCCGGGCTGTCCATCTCCAGGCTGGTCTCCACCGCGTGGGCGTCGGCCGCCAGCTTCCGGGGCACGGACAAGCGAGGGGGCGCCAATGGGGCGCGGATCCGCCTCTCACCTCAAAAGGACTGGGAGGTCAACGATCCGACCGAGCTGGCCAAGGCGCTACAAGCCTTGGAGCAGATCCAGCAGGACTTCAATCGTTCGCAGTCTGGCGGAAAGAAGGTATCGCTCGCCGATCTGATAGTCCTGGGTGGATGTGCGGCCGTCGAGCAGGCCGCCCAGAACGCCGGCCACAAGGTCACTGTTCCTTTCGCACCGGGCCGCACCGACGCATCTCAAGAACTGACCGACGTGGAATCGTTCGAGGTGCTCGAACCGACCGCTGACGGGTTTCGCAACTATCTCCGGCCCGGAGAGAAGTTCCCGGCTGAGCACGCTCTGATCGAGCGGGCCAACCTGTTGACCCTGACGCCACCCGAGATGACCGTCCTCATCGGAGGCATGCGGGTGCTCAACGCCAACTTCGACCAGTCCACCCACGGCGTGTTCACCGACCGGCCCGAAGTATTGACCAATGACTTCTTCGTGAACCTGGTCGATATGAGCAACGACTGGAAGGCCTCCGCCTCCGCCGAGAACGTGTACGAGGTTCGCGACCGGGCCACGGAAAAGGTCAAATGGACGGCCTCGCCCGTCGACCTCATCCTCGGCTCCAACTCCGAGCTGCGGGCCATCTCAGAGGTCTATGCGTGTGACGACTCGAAAGAGAAGTTCGTCCGAGACTTCGTGGCGGTGTGGAACAAGGTCATGAACCTGGACCGCTTCGATCTGACCTGACCTTGTGAGGCCGGGGCTGGTTCAGCGGAGGTTCGGGGCGACCTCCACCATGAACTTCTCCAGCGCGGCGAGGTCGAGATCGGCCTCGTCGCGCAGTGAGATGTCGCACATGTCGAAGCCGAGCTCGGCGAGCGTCTCGAAGTGCGACGGGCCGGCGGCCAGAGGGCCACTTGCCACGAGCAGCAAGGAGCTGGGATCGCGGTCCTCGAGCTCACACGCCCGGCGAAAGCGGTCTATCAGCTCCTGACCCTTGTCCCGCGTGTCGTCCCCCACGCTCGGGCCAGAAGGAGCCCAACCGTCGCCCCAGCGCGCCGCCCGCCGGAGCGCACCTTCGCTGTTGCCTCCCACGATGACAGGTACCCTCTCGCCAGGCACGGGGCGGAACCCGGCTGCGATGTGCCGGTAGTGTTTTCCGTTGAACTCGCTGATCTCTTCTCTCCATGCCTGGCGCATGAGGGCCACGTGCTCGTCGAGCCGCTCGAAGCGCGCCTCGGGGGGAACGCCCATGGTCTCGAACTCCTCCAGCAGCCACCCCGCCCCCACGCCCAGGATGAATCGATCCCCGGCCAGGGCGACCAGGGTGCCGATCTGCTTGGCGAGAAGCACCGGATTGCGATATACAGCTATGAGGACACGGGTTCCGAGCTTGATCCGACTCGTGGCGCCGGCAACTACCGACAGCGTCGTCATCGACTCGAAATACGGCATCTCGGGCTGGTTGTAATAAGCACCACCGGGGAACTTGGACTTCGGTCCAATGGCTACCGGGTTGAACACGTGGTCGAAGACCCACACCGTGTCGAGGCCGATCTCCTCGGCGTGGCGAGCCAGATCGACGAGATTCGACTTCCCAGACAACGGGCCGGAGTTGGGTAGGTGCAAACCGAGTTCCATGTTCAAAGTCCTGTCGTCTAGACGTGCCGGTAGATCTCGCCGTCGAAGAAGATCAGGTCGGCCCGGGTGATCTGCCCGGCGGCGCCGAACTTCTTCGTCTCTTCGATTCTTCGATCGTGCTCAGGTGTCGCAGTGAAGCTCTCGAACAACGGGCGTGACTCCCACAGTTGGTGCATGTGAACCGTGGTCGGGTCGAACATATCCCTCGCGATGGAGAAGCCCTGGTTCCCGGGGCAGGAACGCCCGAACTCGACGAAGCGCCGGGAAGACTCTTCGAACGCCCCGGTAGCAGCGGGGTCGTGGATGACATAACGCCCGTACACGATGATCAAGGGGACGACGCTACCAGCCCCTCCGTCGACCCGTCCTTGGTCACCGAGCGGCGGTCCAGGCCGCCGCCGTTGTCCAGGCCGCCGCCGTGGTCCAGGCGCCGCCGGTGCAGGCCGTCAATCCTGCGACGTCTCCCGCCGCCGAGGAGGATGAGCGAGGAAGTCGTTGAGCACGGCCGCACCTGAGTGCTCGACGTCACGCGTGGCGGTGAGCAGCGCTACCCGGTGTTCCCGAGTATCGGCCTGCAGGCGGGCAATAGCGTCGGAAGCCGGGGGGCGGGCCAGTTCTTCTCGGTACCGCCGAGCGAACTCATCGAACTTGGCCGGGTCGTGGCCGTACCAGCGACGCAGCTCGGGGCTGGGCGCCACGTCCTTGGCCCACTCATCGATGCCGGCTTCGGCTTTGGCGAGGCCCCGCGGCCAGAGCCGATCTACCAGGACCCGGTAGGCATCGTCGCCGCGGTGGGGGTCGTACACCCGGCGGACCTCGAAAGACGATCGGTCGTGGGACGACATGTCGACTACCTCGTCAGAAGCTGTGGCAAAAGTCGCGGGAGGGAGAAGGCGGCGGCTCGTCTTCGACCAACTCTCTCCTCCTCTGCACCACGGGGATGCGACGAGCCGTCGCCTTCTCCCACCTGGAAGTAATTTTGCGACAGCTTCCCAGGGCCCGAACGCCTACCCGGGATCGGCGCGTCATGCCGACTCCCGGGCGAGGCTGGACAGCTCGACGTCCGGGTCCACCAGCTTGGTCGGGTCGACATGGCCCGGAGAGGCGACCAGCGTGGCGATGGACTCTGCAACGTCCCACACATTGACGTTCATACCGGCGACGAGACGGCCGCTGTTCAGCCAGAACGCGATGAACTCCCGGCTGGCCGGATCGCCCCGGAACAACACCTGGTCCCATTCGACCGCCAGCCCGGAGTACTCCATGCCGATCTCGTACTGGTCCGAGAAGAAGTACAGGATACGTTCGTATGCGGCCTTGGCCCCGAGCATATTCCGAGCGACTACCGGCCCCTGGTTCAAGGCGGATGACCAGTGCTCGAGGCGGACCCGTCGGTCCAAGATCGGGTGCCAGGCATTCGCCACATCGCCAGCCGCGAACACGTTCGGGACGCTGGTCGCCAGCCATTCGTTGGTGATGACGCCGTTATCGATCGCCAATCCGGCCTGCTGAGCCAGATCGGTTCGCGGTGTGACTCCGACGCCGGCCACGACCACGTCGGCGGCCAACACCCGACCGTCCGCGAGGACAACCTCTTCCACCTGACTCCCGCCCCTCAGCTCGGAGATCCCGACCCCCAGGTGCATCTCGACCCCGTGATCGGCGTGCACGTCGCGGTAGAAGCGACCGAGCTCGGGACCCAGCACCCGTTCGAGAGGTAGCTCGGCCATCTCTACCATGGCCACCTCGGCGTTCATCTGGCGCGCTGAGGCGGCCACCTCGCAGCCGATCCACCCGCCTCCGATGACCACCACCCGGTTCGCCGTGGCTATGGAGGCCCGGAGCTGGTCCGCGTCGGCCATGGTTCGCAGGTACCGGACACCGCTCAGGTGGGCTCCGGGAACCTTCAGCTGCCGCGGAGCTGCTCCTGTGGCCAAAAGCGCGGCCGAGTAGGGAATGCGCTCCTCACCGTCCACGGTGATCTCGTTCGTGGTCGGATCGATCCCGGTGACCTCTGTAGAAAGGCGCAGCTCAATGTCGTGTTCAAGATAGAAGCCCTCGTCGTGCACAAACGCTTCATCAGCCGCTGCCTCGCCTCTCAGGTAACCCTTCGATAGAGGCGGTCTTTCGTAAGGACGTACCGGTTCGTCGCCGATCAGGACCACCCGGCCGGTGAAGCCCTCGGATCGCAGGGTCTCGGCCGCCTTGGCCCCGGCCAGGCTGGCCCCGACGATGACGAAGATCCTCTCGTCGCTCACGGCAGGATCCATTCGTTCATCGAGGAGGTTCCATCTCGGCCGGGAGGAAATGGTGAATCCGTACCGGCATCAAGTGATGCGCCAGCCACGGATGGCGACAGTACGGGCAGACCGCCGACTGCCCTTGCGACCCTCCAGGGCGAAGGTGGCCACACATCCTGCACCGCTTGAAACGGACTGCCCCAATGACACCCATCAGTCCGACAATGGCCATCCAGGTGGTGATCGCCACCAACGTCAAGAGAATCAAGGTACTGAGTACCTCGGCCACAATCATCGCTCGGCCTCCTATCTCGTGAGGAACGCAGAAGAACCCCTTTGAGCAAGGCCCACTACATCTCAGCGGGTACACCGGCTGCGGCGAGAAGAAGTATGGCCTTACGAGGTTCCTGTCTCCCCACCGGTCATCAAGAAGACTCCTTCGTCGTTACATCACTTGTTTGCCCTCACTGTATCGTACACCGAGGTTCTAGTCACGCGGATATCCCTCGTGGCAAGCCCCGGGGTCGATGGGCTTGTCCTCGTCAGTGGAAGGCCGTCAACTTGCCCAGATATATCGTACTTCGATAGGATTACGAGCGGCTGACCGACTCGCGCAGAAGGGAAGAGCTTGGATTCACAGACGGGACGCGGGCCTACCCGGGCGGGACCGCGAAACCGGCCAAGAGCCGGGGCCGACACTGTCTTGTCGCCATCTGGGCCGGCACAGGCTGACCCGGCCGGGCGTTTGTTGGGTGACTTCAGCTTGGACCGGCGGGCCTGGCGCGTCGTGGTGCTGTCATTGGTGGTCGGGGCCACATCCGCCGTGGTGGCCTTGGGCCTGCTCGATCTGATCGGCCTGTTCACCCATCTCTTCTACTACGGCCGTCCCGGGGTCGGGTTGGTACAGCCGAGCCTCCATGGTCTCGGGGCGGTCAGCGTGCTCATCCCGATCGCAGGTGGCCTGGCCATCGGGGCGATGGCGTACTGGGGATCGGAGCGCATCCGCGGGCATGGCATTCCTGAAGCGATGGAGACCATCCTCGTGGGGGGAAGCAAGGTCGAGCCCCGGCTGGCGGTGCTAAAACCAATCTCGAGCGCCGTCAGCATCGGAACGGGCGGGCCGTTCGGGGCGGAAGGGCCGATCATCCTGACCGGGGGGGCATTGGGTTCGGTGATCGCCCAGTTCTTCCATCTCTCCGCCAGCGAGCGGCGTACCCTGCTCGTCGCTGGTGCGTGCGGCGGCATGGCGGCCGTCTTCGGCACTCCCGTAGCCGCCACCCTGTTTGGGGTCGAGCTGCTGGTCTTCGAGTGGAAGCCACGCTCCATGGTTCCCATCGCCGCGGCGTGCGCCGTCGCTGAGGTCGTCCGCAATAGCCTGGCTGCTCATCATCTGATCGTTGCCGCACCCTTGTTCCCAGTTGCTGCCCATGGGCCGTTCTCCAGCGTGGCGGTGGCCGCGGCCGCTGCTGTGGGCCTGGCCGGCGGCTGCCTCGCATGGGCCCTAACCGCAGCCGTCTACGGAGCTGAGGATGGGTTCAAGAAGCTTCCGATCCACTGGGCTTGGTGGCCAGCCATGGGTGGGGCGATCATCGGGGTAGGTGGTCTCGTCGACCCGAGGGCGCTCGGCGTCGGCTACGTCAGCATCAACGCCGAGCTCGGGGGCCGTATCGCGGTCGGCGGGCTGGCCACTCTCCTAGTCGTCAAGCTGGTCATCTGGTCGATCGGCCTGGGCTCGGGCACCAGCGGGGGGATACTCGCCCCCCTGCTGATCATGGGAGCCGCCATGGGCGGCCTCATGGCTCCCGTGCTGCCCGGAGGAAGCTCGGCCATGTGGGCCCTCCTGGGCATGGCCGCCACCCTCGCCGGCGTCACCCGATCGCCTCTGACCTCCATCGTCTTCGCCTTCGAGCTCACCCACGACACTGGATCTCTGCTCCCCCTGCTGGTGGCCTGTGCCACGGCTCACCTCCTCAGCACCACTGTGCTGAGACGATCCATCCTCACCGAAAAGGTCGCGCGGCGGGGCTTCCACGTCGTGCGCGAATACCAAGTCGAGCCGCTCGAGGCTCTCTTCGTTCGTGATGCGATGCTCACCGATCTGGTGAGCGCCTCACCAGATACGCCCGCAGCCGATCTCCGTGCTCGCCACGGTTCCGACCCTATGGCGAGACGGCAGCGACTCTATCCCATCGTGAACGCCGACGACACCCTCCTCGGAGTGGTGACCCCGTCCGATCTTCTGCACCCCGACAGTCCTCTGCCTCCGGCCGCGACGGCCAGCATGATCACTCGGAAAGACGTGGTCGTCGCTCATCCCGACGAAACGCTGCGGACCGTCGCCGACCGTATGGCCGAACACTGGCTGGGTGCACTGCCCGTCGTCGAAAACGATCCCGATGGTCGCCTCGTGGGGGTAATCACTGAATTCGACCTACTGAAGGCCCGTCACCGCCAGCTCGTCGAAGAACGCCACCGCGAACGCGTCCTGCGCATCCGCCACCCCACCCCCCTGCCCACACCTGCTCCGATGTTCCCCGAAGATGGCATCGACTCTGACAGCGGCTGTCAGGCGGGCACCTTGAACCATCCCTGACCACGAAAAAGGCACCACTATGACCGTTACGACCCAGACCGGCACCAGAGGTGGACCCGTCACCGACGCCGAATACCGCGCCCTAGCGCAGTTCCGCCGGGCCTTGCGCTCCTTCCTACACTTCTCTGAAGAAGCCGCCAAGGCTGCCGGGCTAACACCATCTCAGCATCAACTTCTCCTCGCCATCCGCGGGGCGACCAACGACCAGCTCCCCACTATCGGCGAGGTCGCCGACTGGTTGAAACTCCGCCATCACTCCACTGTCGAGCTCATCGACAGGGCCGAAGCGGCGGGTCTCTTGAGACGAGTCGCCGACCCCGATGACCACCGTCGTCAGCGCCTGGCACTGACCGAAGCGGCCACATCCCGCCTCGATGCGCTGTCCACCCTTCACCGCGAAGAGCTCCGTCGCTTTCGCGAAGAGGGCTTCGCTCACCTGCGGGGTCTGTAGCGACATGCGTCCATGTGCAGTCAGCGGTCTCGGGTCACGGCCGATCGATTCCGCTGGCCTCAACGAGTCTGACTGGCCCCGGTCACGCGCTCGAGAAGACCTTCGATAACAGGATCTGCGACCCGGTAGCGTACGATCCGTCCCTCTCGTTCCGTGCAGACGGCCTGGCCGGCACGCAAGTGACGGAGCGCTTGGGAGGCGGTGTCATCGTTCAGATCGGCGGCGACGGCGAGATCGGAGACGCTGATCGGTCCGGCCGCCTTGATACAAAGAAGCACCTTCAGTCGGGTCGGGTCAGCGAGCATCGAGAAGCGGCTCGACCATTGGTGGATGGAGGGCTGATCCTGGAGGGCCGCGATGGCTACGCAGGCCCGTTCGCCGTCGATGATCCTTCGATGTGCTCGCTCGGACGGGACCAGGTGCATGCTTCAGTATCCCAGACAGCGGCCACCGACCTGACCTGATCGTCTGATCAGGCTTGACATCCTCGCCGCGGGTCGGTACGGTCAGGCCGCTCCGAAAGTCCGGGGTGGCATCACGACAGCGAAGTCCGGTGAGATCCCGGCACTGTCCCGCAATGGTAAGGCCCTTAGGGGACGAGTCCAGACGCCTCGGTGATGTCGACGTGACCGGTCCCTCGGTGAAAGGGCGGTGCGTTTCGACGCCCCCGGGTCGTCGGGCCACTTCACCCCTTCGAGGCCAGAAGGAGAGTGGATGACCGAGACATCTGAGGGTGCGGTCCGGTGGCGAGATCCGATGCGAGCGGCCTTGGGCCTCAGCCGAGCCGAACAAGGCCGGCTCGGCCTGATGGCTCTGGCGGTCCTCGTCGTGAACCTGGCCGGCTGGGCCATCTTCATCTTCGCCATCGCGCCTCACCACTTCCGCTACAAGGGTCTCGGCATCGGGTTGGGGGTCGCGCTGACCGCTTGGACGCTCGGCGCCCGCCACGGGTTCGACGCTGACCACATCTCGGCCATCGACAACACCACCCGCAAGCTGATGGCCGACGGGGGACGGCCCCTCGGAACGGGGTTCTTCTTCGCCCTCGGCCACTCTTCGATCATCGTGGTCGTCGGCGCCGGGCTCTGCGTGGCGGCCCGGACCGTATTCGGCGCGGTCGTCGACCCAACCTCCGGGTTCGAGAGCACCGGTGGGATCATCGGCACCTCTCTGGCGGCAGGATTCTTGTATCTGATCGCCGCGCTCAATCTGATCGTGTTAGCCGGCATCGTAAAGGTCTTCCGGCAGATGCGACAGGGCCGTTTCGATGAGGAGGAGCTTGAGCGCCAGCTCCAAGCTCGCGGCCTCATGTACCGATTCTTCGGACGTTTCATGAGATCGATCACCAAGACCTGGCACATGTACTTCGTGGGGGCCGTGTTCGGGATCGGCTTCGACACTGCCACCGAAGTTCTGCTGTTGGCGGCTACTGCCACCGCGGCCACCCAGGGGTTGCCCTGGTATGCAGTCCTCTCTCTTCCCCTGCTCTTCGCCGGCGGTCTCACCATCTTCGACACTCTCGACGGGTTCTTCATGAACTTCGCCTACGGCTGGGCGTTCGCTCGGCCGGTTCGCAAGGTGTACTACAACCTCGTCATCACCGGGCTGTCCATCGCCGTCGCCCTCCTGATCGGCACCATCGAGGTAGCAGGCGTCATATCGGACAAGCTCAACTTCCACGGCGGTGTGTGGGACGTCATGGCCAACTTCAACATCAACCAAGCCGGCTACGTCGTCGTCGGCCTGTTCATCGTCGTTTGGCTCGTTGCCATCACCTACTGGAGAATCGCTCGAGTCGAGACTCGATAGGCCATGGCCACCGCCAACCACAGCGATCCGAGAGGCAGAAATCCGAGGGACGTCGCTGAGTGACAGATAGGCGTCCGTGGCGAGCCTTTCTCCTGGCATCGCCGGGCTGGGGCCGGTCAGCGCCGGGCCAGCAGCCAGGCTCGCCCCGTCCCCTCCCCGCCGGCGACAACTGACAGAGCGGGGAACGCGGCCGCCAGCTCGCCGGCCGCTACCCTGAACCGGCCTGGCCCGGAGCCCACCTCGCTAAGGGCAGCTACGGCCAAGAGCCCACCTACTACGAGACGGTCGACTATCGACTGGTCCAGGCGGGCGTCTCTGAACATGTGGCATATGACTACGTCGGCGGGCGGCCCTGGAGGCAGCCCAGAATCGAGATCAGCGACCTCGAAACGGCAGCGACCGCCGACGCCTCTCGAGGTGGCCAGGTCGCGAGCCCGCCTGAGTGCCACCGCTGAGATGTCCACGCCGAGGACATCCAGCCCTCGCGCTGCCAGCCAGACTGAGGTCTGGCCTCGACCGCATGCCAGCTCGAGCGCGTTCCCACTGGTCGGAAAGAGCTCCACAAAGGGCGCGAACAGAGCGGGGAGCCCGAGCATCTCCTCGCCGGCCTCGACATCGTCGGCGCGGTACCTGGCGTCCCACCACAGCCGGTCGGTCTCGGTCACCCATCCACTATGCCCACTGCCGGCACCGCCACAAAGAACCGTTCCACGGCCGCAGACCGAAGAGGAACCTAGGTCCCAGCGGTACCCTCTACCGTCGCGGTTGGCCAGTCGGCGGGCCGACAGACCTGTCGCCCGCCGCGATCATGCGCTCGAGGACGGCAACGAGCTCGTCGGGCCGGGACAACAGAGGGGTGTGGTCGCCGGGAAGCTCCACCGGCTCCGCACCGAGCCGGGCGCTGGCCGCAGCGCGCGACCACGAGGGTGACAGCGCCCGGTCGTCTCGCCCGATGACCGAAGCAGCCGGGATCGCCGGCCACCCGTCGGCCGGGAACCGGTCGCTCACCGCGTTGACCCCGCCGCGGGGCGGGACTCCGTCTTCCCGGATATGGGCGAGCGCCCAGGCTCGCACCGAAGGATCGGCGTCTGGGAACAGATCATCGGCCATGCGGTCGAGCACCGCCGCCGGTATGCCGTCAGCGCCCTCCTCGAGTAGCTCCCGGCGCCCCGATCCGTCCCACATCGGGATCATCGTGGGGTCGGCGGCGATCAGATCGGCGCAGCTGAGTCCCGGAACTGGGACGACCCCGCATACCCAGATCATGGCGCGCGCCCCGAGCCGTCCCGCGACGAGAGGTACCACTGCGCACCCAAGGGCGTGGCCGACGACGACCGGGCCATCAGAGTCCAGGCTCGTCGCGGCCTGCTCGGCCGCGCTGGACGCGATTGCCTCGAGACCCTCCGAGTCGAGCGGCAAGGAAACGGCCACCGTGCGGTGCCCGAGACGCTCCAGGCCGGGGCGGACCAGGTCCCATGACCAGGGCCCGAACCCGCCGCCATGGAGCAGGACGACGTCAGCCACGCGCCCATGTTGTCACACGTGCGCTCGACGGTCAGGCCTGCGCGATGCGCACGAGGTTGCCCGAGGGGTCCCGGAAAGCGCAGTCCCGGGCGCCCCACGGTTGAGAGGTCGGCTCCTGGAGCACCTCGGCACCCGACGCCCGGACTTTCTCGAAGGTGGCGTCGAGATCCTCGGTGCGGAAGATGGCCGCCTGCAGTGACCCCTTCGTCACAAGCGACAGCAAGGCGTCGCCCTCAGTCTGAGAGAGGCCGCCGTGCGGTTGGAACAAGACGATGTCGACCTTCTGACCGGGGGCGGCGACAGTCACCCAGCGGAAGCCTCCGGAGGCAACATCGTTGCGGACCTCCAGGCCGAGCGCGTCACGGTAGAAGCCCAGCGCGGCATCGGGGTCGTGGACGGGAATGAACATGGCCGAAACGGTGACTGTCATAAGAAGGATCGTACGAGTGCCAACTCGCCACTGCTTCTTCGATCCTGCTCGACAACGGGCCCGATTTGCTCGCAGGTTCGGGCCTCAAACCGGGATCGCCATCCGCCGCGGCCGAGTCAAGATCATGCTCACGCACGAAGGGATTGCCTCCCAGTCGCTGTGATCGCGAGCACGGTACTGCGATGGCGTCTCGCCGACGATCTCGGTGAAACGTGAGCTGAACGAGCCGAGCGATGTGCAACCCACGGCAACACAAGCGTCGGTGACCGACATCCCTTTGCGCAGAAGAGCCTTGGCTCGCTCGATGCGTCGCGTCATGAGATAGGCATAAGGTGTCTCTCCGTAAGCGGCGCGAAACTTGCGAGAGAAATGGGCCGGCGACATGAGCGCAGCACGCGCCATGACCGGGACATCGAGCGGCTCCGCGTAATCGCGGTCCATGAGGTCACGGGCCCGGCGCAGATGGACGAGGTCGGCCATCTCCTCCGGGGTCATGCCGCCGATCGTAACCTCATTGAGTGACCGCCGCAGGATTGAGTAAACGAAGAGGAGGATGTCACTGGTGGTCGATGACAGAAGCGAAACGAAATAATCGCGCAAGACGCCGGCCTGGGTCGTGGTTCGCTAGCCTGAGATTCAGGAGACCACGTCTCGAGGAGGGGGACCATGGACTACGTAATGTTGCTTCGCTGGAAGCCCGGCTTGACCCGACAGCAGCGCGACGGCGCCTTGATGAACCGGGCCGGTTGGAAATACCCGGCAGGCGTAGAGATCATCGCCGAGTACTGGCCGGCTGCCGAAGACCCCGCAGTGGTTTCGATCTTCCGGACCAACGATTTTGGTGCCCTGATGGAGATCGGAGTCACGTGGGGTGACGTCTTCGACATAACCACGCTCCCTGCGATCAGCGCCGAGGATGGTCTGAAGGTGGGCCCCGACGTGATGGGACGGCGGCAGTTCTGACAGCCCGCTGACAGCGAGCAGCCAACCCCCACAACGCTTTTCAGAACGGGCAGACCATGACCAACTACACGGGCGCCTTCGGCGTCATGAAGCTGACGCTCGACCAGAACGGCTACAGCTGGGATTACGAGTCGGCTCCGGCTCCCAAGGATAGCAACGGCAACCCGGCGTGGGCGTCATTCTCGGACACCGGCTCGAGCTCCCGCCACGGACCGTCTCAGGCCGGCTAACCCCGTCCGTAGTGTCGGACCAGCTCATTCGCGTATCTGCCACCCAGCGTCTCACCGGACTCTCGTAGCCACGTCGAAAGGGCGATTCGACCGGTAGCTGGGGCTGTGGTGTCGGCCGGACCATCAGGTATGAGCGACGAATCCGCCCATGTCGTTTGTGACGCGAAAACCGCACTATTTGCGGATAACGCGTCACAAGGGGCCCGCCAGCCGCCAGCCGCCAGGTGCCAGCCACCGGGTGCCGGGTGCCGGGTGCCGGGTGCCGGGTGACGAGCGGTAAGAATCAGCAGAGTGGCCCGGGTCTATCTCTACCGCCTCCGGTCCATCCTGCGCCGCCGCTCGTCCGACTACCTCGTTCTCGCCCTGCTGATCGCCGTCCTCGGCGGGCTGGCCATGGGCTCGGTGGTGGTGGGCCGGCGCACTCAGTCCGCCTTCCCGGCGTTCCTCGCCCAGGACAAGGCCTCCACCCTCACCATGTCGACTTACGGTACCGGTCCCAACGAAGTCGCCAACGACTACCTGCCATCCGTCGAAGCAGCCATCCGGCGGCTTCCCGAAGTCCAGAGCGTCGAAGCCATGGCAGGCGCCTTCGCCGTTCCCATCCAATCCGACGGCGCCCCGCTCGGTTCCGCCTACAACACGATCAACATCGCCGCGTCGATCGACGGCCTCTACTTCGACCAGGACCGGGCAGTGGTGGTCAAGGGGCGGATGGCCAACCCCGACGCACCGGACGAGTTCGTCACCACGCCTCTCGGCGCGCAGATTCTGGGCCTGCATCTGGGCCAGGACCTCCTCTTCGGCGTGTTCAACACACAGTTGGCCCAGGAACCGGGATTCGGCACCCCTGCGGTCCAGCCCCTATCCAAGGTCAAGATGCGCCTGGTCGGACTGGTCGAATTCAACTACCAGGTGATCGAGGACGACACCGACCGCTTCCCCACCAATCTGATCCTCACCCCGGCCTTCACCCGCAGCCAGGTCAACGACAACGGTACCTGGTACGGCATACGCCTCAGGCCAGGGGTCCGTGACCTGGGGTCGCTCGAGCGCAAGCTCATCGCCCTTCTCCCCCCCGGCTCGGTACCGAACTTCGATCCGGTGTCCGCCGTCGGTGACCGGGTGGAGACCGCGGTTCGTCCCGAGTCGATTGCCCTCGCCGGGTTCGGTCTGATCGCCGCTCTCGCAGCCTTCGGGATCTGCATCCCGGTCATGTCCCGCCTGACCATGAATGGCGACGACGAGCGGCGAGTACTGCGGGCACTGGGGGCAGCCCCCCGCTCCGTTGCCGCAGATACCTACATCGGTGCGGTGGCCGCCTTAGCCCTGGGCACCGTGCTGGCCACCGGCATATCTGCGGGCCTGTCGACGCTCGCCCCACTCGGTCCGGTGCACCGCGTCTACCACCCCGGCCCGCTGGCCCTCGACTGGACCGTAGTCGGCATCAGCGCATTGCTGTTCACCGGCGTGCTCGGGGCGGTCGTGGTGGCCATGGCCACGCGTCGGGCCCGAGGCGGGGCCGGGCATCTTCATCCCGCCAGCGCGGGGGCCAAGTCCGGCGTCGCATCGGCCGCCGTGGCCGCCGGACTGCCGGTCCCGATCGTGCTGGGCACCCGCTTCGCCCTGGAGCCGGGCCGGGGTCGCACCGCGGTCCCCGCCCGCTCGGTCATAGGCGGTGCCATGCTCTCCGTGGCCCTCGTGGTGACCACCCTCACGTTCGCCAGCGGCTTACGCACCCTGGTCTCCCGGCCGGCCCTGTACGGGTGGAACTGGGACTACGCCCTGATCTCCCAGAATGTTGTCCCGCCGCAAGCCCGCACCGCCTTGAACAACGACCGTCTGGTCCGGGCCTGGTCCGGTTACACCGACGTCGGTCTCGTAATCGACGGGCAGGTCGTACCGGCGATTGGCGCCGAGAACACCGCAGTGGTTGGCCCACCCGTCCTGTCCGGGCACCAGGTGACCGGAGCCAACCAGGTTGTCCTGGGTTCAGCCACGCTGACCTCTCTCGGCAAGAAGGTCGGCGATCTGGTGCAGGTCGCCTATGGCAGCCCCTCCACGGCGCCCATCTACCTGCCGCCCCGGCCGATGCGAATCGTCGGCACGGCCACCTTTCCCGCCATCAGCGGGTCCAACAACATCGCCGAGCACCCGAGCCTCGGTGTCGGCGCCCTCTTCTCCTACCTGTCGCTGCCAGCTGCCTTCCTGAACCTGCTCCAGGTCCCAGACCCCACGCAGGACGGGCCGCCCGTGGTCTTCGTCCGCTTCCAGGCCGGCGTCGGAGCCAAGGCGGCCAAAGCCGACCTCGACCGGATCGTCGCAGTGGCCAACCAAGCCTTCGCTACTGACCCGGCCGCCGCGACAGACACCGACTCATGGGAGAGCGTCCAGCGTCCCGCCGCCATCGCCAACTATCAGTCAACCGGCGCCACGCCATTGATTCTGGCCTGCAGCCTGGCGGCAAGTGCCATGGCCGCGCTGGCCATCAGCCTGGTTGCATCGGTCCGCCGCCGACGTCGTGACCTGGCTGTTCTGAAGACGCTGGGTTTCACCCGGGCCCAGACCACTGCCACCGTGGCCGCCCAGGCACTGGTGACCGCCCTGCTCGCCGACGCCGTCGGCATCCCCGTCGGCATCGCAGTCGGCCGGCAACTGTGGATCGCCTTCGCCCGCAGCATCGACGCCGTGCCCACACCGACCGTGCCGGCCTCGGTCGCCCTGGTAGGAATGCTCACCGTCGTCATCTCCCTGCTCGTCGCGGTGGTCCCCGGTCGGCTGGCCGCCCGTACCCCCGCCGCCGCGGTGTTACGGGTCGAGTGACCGAATTGTGCCAGCGGGGGTGCCAGCACCCCCAGCAGAACGGTAGGCGGCACCCTTGGCCGCGACCGCTGCCCCTTTTACCGTCGAACCAGGAGCGCATGGGGCGCTTCAACTCCACCTAGGAGGGGTAGCAGATGACTGCAGTTGGAATACCGACGACGGGCGCCGGGCCCGCCGCCAGGACAACATCAAACCGATGGATCGCTCTAACCGGTGTTCTGTTCGCGTTGCTCTTGGGCGCCGCCGTGGTGATGACCTCGGGCGAGCCCGCGGCCAAGAACGCGACCAAGGTCCAGGCTTGGGTCGTGAAACACTCCAGCCTGATAGGTGGATCATTCGTTATCACGACAGCGGCCGTCATAGTCGGCCTCCTCTTCCTGGTCTGGCTCCACTCGCATTTGGGCCGAGACGGCGGCTGGCTGGGGAGCCTCTTCTTGGTCGGAGTCGTCGTCTTCGCTCTCTCCGGCGCGGTTGGAGCGGGCATCGACGCTGCCCTCAGCCAGGACACCAAGCACCTGAGCACTGACACTGTCCAAACGCTGGCCAGCCTGGGCCAGAATCTCAACTACCCAATGACCTGCATCGGCCTGGCCCTGATGTACCTGGCGGCTGGCTTCCTGATCCGCCGCACCGGGCTGCTACCCGGCTGGCTGAGCTGGGTCTCGTGGCTGTTCGCCCTGCTGGCCGCCAGCATCGTTCTGGGCTTCGTCCCTCTCGCGGGCAGCGCTCTTTGGATGATCGTGGTGGGCATCTACCTGGCCGCCCGCCCGCCCGTCGAAGGTTAGAGTCGGCCGCCATGGCATCGGCCATCCGCGTCGCCCTGGCTGAGGACCACGCGCTGGTCCGCGATGGGCTGGTCCGGCTGGTCGAATCAGAGACCGACATGGAGCTGGCCGGGGTGGCGTCGGACCTCCCCGGCCTGCTGGCGTTGGTCGAGAAAGAGGACCCCGACGTGGTGGTCACCGATATCCGCATGCCGCCCAACCGGGCCGACGAGGGGATCCAGGCCGCGGCCTGGATGCGGGTCAATAGGCCCCAGACTGCGGTGGTCGTGCTCAGTCAGTACGCCACCCCGGCGCTGGCGCTGGCCCTGCTCGGTGACGGGTCGGCGGGGAGGGGCTACCTGTTGAAGGAACGGGTGGCTGGAGCGGCGGAACTGGCCAGCGCCATCCGGACGGTTGCGGATGGGGGCTCGGTGATCGACCCCACCGTTGTAGACGACTTGGTCCGCAGCCGGGCCGGCAAGCGCGACTCCGACCTGTCCTGGCTGACCCCGAGAGAATCGGAGATCCTGGCCGGCATGGCCCAAGGCCGCAGCAATTCCGGAATAGCCGAGCATTTGAGCCTTTCCGAACGGGCGGTCGAAAAGCACATCAATTCCCTGTTCGCCAAGCTCGGCCTTCGCGAGGAGCGCGACGTCAACCGACGAGTCAAAGCTGTCCTGCTTTACCTGAACGAGCAGCCGCCGGGATGACTTCCGGCATCGGTGTGCTCGTCGTCGATGATCAGCCGCCGTTCCGGCGAGCAGCCCGAGCGGTGCTGGAACGGGTGGAGGATTTCCACCTGATCGGAGAGGCCGAGACGGGCGAGGACGCGGTGGCGCTGGCCGCCGAGCTGCGCCCCTCTCTGGTGTTGATGGACATCAACATGCCGGGCATGGGCGGCATCGAAGCGACCCGCCGTATCGTGACCGCCGATCCGGATGTGGTCGTCGTCCTCTGCTCCACACGCGATGTCGCCGACGTCCCTGGCACGGTTGCAGCCAGCGGGGCCGCCACCTACCTGAGCAAGGAGGCGTTCGGCGCGGACGCGCTGCGCCACATCTGGCGCTCGCTCACCTCGTAGCCACCGGCACCTCGCCAGAGACCGCCACACCTTGGCCCGGCTGCGAGCTCCACCGCACCGAGCCGCCGATGGCACCGAGACGGTCGGTCATGTTGACCAGGCCGTGCCCGCGTCGTGTCGCGTGCGGGTCAAAGCCCGGCCCATTGTCGCTCACTCGGAAAAAGAGGGTGCCTTCCTCACACCAAACCTGGACGCGCACCGTGGCCCCGGGTGCATGCTTGGTCGAGTTTTGCAGCGCTTCCAGGCAACAGAAATAGACAGCGGCCTCTATGTCCTGATCGAACCGGTCAGCCGTGGTGACATCGACGTGGACCGGAAGTGAGCTGCGAGCGGCGGCCGCCGCCAAGGCTTGGGACAATCCACCGTCGGCAAGCAGGGGCGGGTAGATGCCATGCGCCAGCTCCCGCAGCTCGACGACTGCGTTTTGCACCTCGCGGTTCATGTCGTCGAGCATGAGGGCCGCCGCGTTCGGGTCGGTGTCGATCAGGTCACGAGCCAGCCGCAGCCCGATAGCCAGCGCCACCAGGTTCTGTTGGGCGCCGTCGTGGAGGTTGCGTTCGACCCGCCGGCGCTCGGCGTCGCCGCTCGCCACGATCCGGGCCCGGGACTCACGCAACTCGGCCGCCTGGGCCCGCACCGCAGCCAGGGTGTCCTGCAAGGCGGCGTCGAGGTGAACGTTGTGCAACGCCAGCCCTACCTCGCGGGCCAGGTCGCCAAGAATCCGGTCGTCTTCCTCGGAGAAGGGCTCGTCCGAGGCGGCCCGTTCGACCACGAGCAGGCCGAGCAGCTCGCCGGCGTTGCGTACAGGTGCGGTACGGAGTTGACCGTCTCGACCGGTGGTCAGAGCCGGCAACCAGATGTCGATCCAGGCGTTGCCCGAGACAGGGGCGCTCAACACGGTCGGGCGTTCTTTGTCGGTGATCGCGATCTGGGGCAGGGCGCCGCGGTCTGGAACCCCGGCCACCCGTTCGAGCACCTGACCCGATCCAGTGAACACGTCCGCCCTGGTCAGCTGCATGGTCCGCACCAGCGATTCGGCCAGCTGCAGCAACAGCTCGTCCATCGGGGTGGATCGGGTCACCCGGCTGGCGAAGGCCCTGATCAGCTCGTCGGGCTCCTGCCGGCTGCCGAAGACGATGCGGTTCGCAGTGGCCAAGAAGCGCCGGCGGGCCGGCCCGAACGACACCGCCGCCAGGGCGGCCGCGACCATGGACCGGCCCAGTGTCTCCCGGTCGCCGCGGCCGGTCGGGGCGTTGCCCAGGCCGCGGACCACCACCAAGTACACGGCCGAGATGACCACGGTGAAGGTGCCTGCGGCCAGAGCATTCGCCAGGACCCGGCCACCCAGGCCGGCTACCCGCCGAGACCCGGATGCGGCGATCGCCATGACCGGCAAGGCGAGAGTGGCCAGGGCGGTCGGCGCCAGGGCGCCCGGCCAGCCGACAATGGCGTGCAGGGTGAGCTCGACGACCACCACCGACACAGAAACCGTCATGCCGGCCGCCAGCCAGCGCAGGCGGCCGCGATCTGCGACCCGGACCGGCGCTGTCATGGCCGTCGTCGCCATCGCCGTCACCCCTCGATCCGACCATCGCGCATGGCCAGCACTCGTGACGCGGCCGCGGCGACGTCTGGGTTATGGGTCACCAGCACGATCGTCTGGCCGCCAGCGTGCAGGCGGCGCAGCAGTTCGATGATCTCCATGCTCCCCTCGCTGTCGAGGGAGCCGGTCGGCTCGTCGGCGAGCAACAGCGTCGGGTCGTTGGCCAGGGCCCGGGCGATGGCCAGCCGCTGGCGCTGCCCACCTGATAGGAGGGCTGGCATCATCGAAGCCTTGTCGCCGATACCCAACAGGTCGAGCAGGTCGCGGCCCCTCCCCTCAGCGGCCCGGCGGCTCCGCCCGGCGATGACCGCCGGCAGGGCGACGTTCTCCAGCGCCGTCATACCTTCGAGCAGGTTGAAGAACTGGAACACGATGCCCACGTGGCGTCGACGGATCCGAGCCAGCTCGTCTTCGCTCAAGCCGTCCAAGGGTCGGCCGTCAATGCTGATCTGGCCGTCATCGGGCGTCTCCAGCCCGGCGATCAGGTTCAGCAGCGTCGACTTGCCGCATCCCGATGGGCCCATCACGGCGACAAACTCGGTTGGGGCAACCGAGAGGTCGACGCCCCGGAGCGCTCGGATGGGTGCGTTGTCGGCCTCGAACGTCTTGCGCAGGCCCCGTACTGCGACCGCCTTTCCCGTATCGACGTGCCCCACGGGCAACAACGCTACGTGTTTACGTGCCTGACCGGCCAGGGTGCTGCCTTACCCCTGGGGTGTGGTCAACACCCGATCCCGTCTCGCGATCGGCTCGATTCGGTTCGCGATCGACGGGTCGCCTGTTTGGTGAGTGGACAGTTTTACCGCAAATAGCCGGAACAGGTGCCACTCGCCAAAAGGGGTGCCAGTCGATGCAGCTAACCGGGGACCACAGCCGCGACCAGCTTGGCCGCCGCGGCCGGCACCGCGTCGAGCCATAGGTACGGATCGACAAGCTCAACCTCCAGGACGAGCGGCACCCCATCCGGGTCATTGATCAGATCGACGCGGCCGTAGCTCGGGACCACACCCACCCGCTCGCGCACAACATCAGGCCGTTCCAGGCCATACGCTCCCATGGCCGTTCCACGACGCCCTCACCGGCAATGAGGACCGGCCGTTTCAAGACAGCGTGGCTGAAGTCGCCATCGAAGAAGACGAGGTCGGCCTCGCCTTCGACATCGATGTTCGAGAGAAACGGTTGCACCATCGCGGTCTACCCGGAGCGGTGGAGCGCTTCGACGTGGGTCGTTGCTGCCTCAATATCGCTCGGTGGTAGCGGGCGGTCTGTCGCCCTCCAGCAGATATTGCCGGCTTGACCACGAACTCCGCGTCGGGCGGGGCCCAAGGATCTCCGGGTGCAACCCAGGTCGTCGGGACTACCGGAACCCCCGCGGCGGCCAGCTCCCGCTGATGGCGCTTGTCGAGACCCCACTCGATGACGGCGCGTGAGTTGACCAAGGCGGTCTCCTCCCCGACCTGCCGGGTCCACTCCAAGTACTCGCCTGGCCGGTCGACACTGTCCCAGGTGCTGCTGACCAAGACGTGGCTGAAGGAGCGCCATTTCACTCGAGGATCGTCCCAAGAGACCAAGGTCGACATAGCACCGCTGACACGCAACGCGTCCTGGATGGGTCCGGCGTCCGGATCCGGGTAGAGATCCCCGGGGTCAGCATCACCGGTTCGTCGGCAACCCACGATCGCTACCTTTGTGGCTGACACAGTATGTAGGTTCGCGACCGTAGATCGACGCCGCCAACGAATACTCCGCCCTGGTCTTATAACGCTGAGACAACGCCGGCAAGCGCGGTCCGAGTTGCGTCGTCTTCGATGAGCCCGTCGGAGCCGACCATTTGCGAGGTGACCGGTATGTGAGCACATGAACTGTCGATGACACGGGCATGGGTATAGCCCAGTACCGCCCGGAGCTCGGCATGAGCCCCGTCGGCACCGCGAGGAGAGACGTTCACCCACCCCACCGGCTTCTCGTATATGGAGCCGGCCTGCTCATCGCCAATGGTCCAGTCGAGCAGATTCTTCAGAGACCCGGGTAGGGCCCCCGCGTACTCAGGAGTGGAGAAGACGATCGCGTCCGCCTCGTGGATGGCATCTCGCAATCGGCGCACCTCTGGATGCAAGGGGTAGCGATCGTCGTCGGGGTTGAACGCAGGCAGCCTGGCCAGGCCATCGTAGATGCGGCAATCGAGCCCGTCGGGGGCGATCTCGGTGATGGTTCGCAGTGCCGCCGTGTTGGTGGACATCTGGCGCAGGCTTCCGGAAACCAGCAGGACAGTTCGCCGCATGGCCGGATCAGCGTCACCAGCCAAGCCTGTATTCCAATTCAGCTGAGACTGCCCGTTTCGATGCAGCGGCCCCTCCCTGAGCTGCAGCCGATGGCAGGCCACTACGTAGTCACGGTTTCATGGAACAGACTGGAGGCTCATGCGCGTGGATATTGTCGTTCGACCCAACGCCCTGAGAAACCGGGTAGGTGGCAGCCACGACGGCGCTCTGGTGGTGCGGGTTGCGGATCCTGCCGATCGGGGACGAGCGACGCGCGCCGCCCTCCGGGCCGTCGCAGACTCTTTCGGCGTGCCGGTACGATGCATCACCCTGGTCCGAGGACCTACCAGCCGCCGGAAGGTCGTCGAGATCGCGACCGCTTGCCGGCAGCCTGAACAACTTCAAAACCGATTGCGACAGCTGCTTCAGGATGGGCCCTGAGGCCCGAGCCGGATTCGCCTAGAACCACTCCAGGGCTTTGGCGGCTACCGCCTTCACCTCATCTCGCGTGGCGTCTCGACTCAGTCCCGAGCGCCACGAGCCCTCATCTCGGAGACAAACGGTCAAGTCGGACACCTCTGTCCATGAGCACCGAATCACCGTTACGGTGCCGGGAAGCTGCCAGCTCGCATGCAGCTCGGGGGCTAGTTGGTGATACTCGCCGCCCTCACGAAAGGTCGTCGCCACCCCGGACAATCTGACTGTGTCCGACCGCCGCAGGTCCTCACCACCAAGCGTGTAGCGGAGCCGGACATACTCCTCCCCCGAGCGGTCCTCTTCGTGGCGAGTGTTGGTGAGCTCGCCCACGATGATCCTCGAGGTGAAATCGTAAGGATGGTCGTGCACGGCAGGGTCCTCGATGACATCCTCAGTAGGGTCCCAGACGTGCAGTCGGTACTCCCGCTGGTCGTCCAAGCGCAGGCTCATGAGCCCGATGTCCTGCATCCTCCACGGATAGTCCTCGGCATGCCGGAGGATCGTGAAGACCAGGGCCTTGCTCAGCACCTCACTCACCGTGTCCTCCTCGCTCAAACCGCCGGGCGGTCGACCTACCTAATCACATCACTGTCATTTAATCCAGGCGCTTTCCCATGCTCACCACCTCGTCGACCTAGGCGCTCATACGCTCGCGGACGATTCGCTCGACGGCTTCGGCGTCGTTCGGTGTGATCGTCGGTCGGATCCTGCGGCCGACGTCGAGCACTAGAGCCAGATCTTTGTCCGTGCGACCCGGATCGAGATTCCACCAGTGGACGAAATCGCCGCTGCCCCAGATCCGCCAGCGGCGAACCTGGTTCACCCCAGTCAGCGAAAGCCGCTCGACGGCCCTGATGGATGAGTATCGAATGTGCTTGGCTCCCCAGGGGTAGTACCAGCCGATGGTGAGCCCGTTCTCGTCGCAGGTAATCCGACCATCGTCGTAGGTCGTTCGGTTGTTCATGTCCTCCTACCGCCTCTGCCTGTCTAGCCCGGAACCACCGGGCGGTCACCTCGAAGTCGCCGGGGTCTGATCCGCCGATAGAGCAGCAACAACAGGGGCCATTCCTGGGTAACAAGAACCGCCCAGGTCATTGCCTTGCGCATCGGCAAGCCCCGGGCCCTCGCGTCACGGAACACCCATCCCGCGGTGAACGACACGGTCGCAACCGCCACCAACAAAGCGGACAGGACGGGACCGCTCATGCCCCGACCCCGCCCAGCTTCGAATGAGCCCCGCGCCCACGGATCGTCGCCTTCTTGGGCGACTCGTTGAGCCGGCCCATGTCGGCAAGCTCTGTGACTATGTCCGCCAGCACAGATGTGGTGAGCGAGTAGATGACCTGCTGGCCATGCCGACGGCCCTCGACCAGACCGGCGGATGTCTACACGCCGAGATGCCGAGATACCGACGGCCACGACATCTCGAACTGGTCCGCGATCGCCCCGGCCGGCAGGTCGTCGTCACGGAGAAGCTTCAAGATCTTCCTCCTCGTCGGATCAGCCAGCGCCCGGTACGCATCGACACCACCCATGGTTAGAACCTTAGCACACTTGCTAAATGATGGCGGAGGAATCGGGCTCGAACCAGGAAGTCTGCAAAGGTATAGGCATGTCCTCGGGAGCGCAGCCCATTGATGGGGAGGCCCCCAGGGCGGAGGGCCGCCGGGCGGGAATTTCGCTGGCGCGGGAGGTCGCCACGACGGAGGCGGTCCGTCCCCTGCTTTTGGAACCGACGGTCCGTGGGCCGGCGCGCCGCAGGATGGGCAGTACCGCGCGCCAGCTGGCACGTCGTGGCCGTTCTCGCACAGACCACCGAACTCGCCCTCGGCCATCACAGACGATACCGACCGAGGACTCAGTTCGCTGTACGAGACGACGCGCCCCGTCAACGGGCTACACCTTGGTGGGCTGGTGTGGCGGTGGCTCGGGGATGTCGAGAACCAGCTCCCGCTCGTAAGCCTCGGGGGGTTCTACCGAGACACGCGGGGTGATGCGTTCCAACCAGCGTGCGAAGTACCAGTTGGCCTTCCCGAACACGTGCATCAGTGAAGGGACGAGCATCGTCCGAAGAATGAACGCGTCGAGGAACACGGCCGAGGCCAGTCCGAGGCCGAAGATCTTGATCGGTCGGCCCGGGGTGAGCATGAAGCCGAGGAACACGGCGATCATGATGATGGCGGCCGCGGTGATGATGCCTCCGGTTTCGGCCTGGCCAACCGTGACCGACCGCTCGTTGTCCTTGGTATGGACCCACTCCTCGTGCATCCGGCTGACCAGGAACACCTGGTAGTCCATCGACAGGCCGAACAGGATGGCGAACAGCATGACGGGTATCCAGGCGTCGATCGGACCGCCTGGACCCGCGCCCAGGCTGTCGGAGAGCCAGCCGTACTGGAAGACGGCGACAGACAGGCCGAAGGAACCGGCGGCCGCCAGGAGGTTCATGACGGCTGCCGTCGCGGGGATCACCAGGCTGCGGAAGGCTATGAGCAGGAGGATGAACGACAGGCCGACCACTACCCCGATGAACAACGGCATCTTGCGGGTGAGCACCTTGGCGAAGTCGACGTTGATCGCTGTGTCGCCGTAGGTGTAGATGCGGTTGGCGGT